>JAIRRE010000348.1 GCA_031256125.1 Burkholderiaceae bacterium | reverse complement strand
TGGCAGAACAAGATCGCAGTGTGAAAGTGGTTCTGCTGACTGGCGAAGGCAGAGCGTTTTGTGTAGGCGCGGATTTAAAAGCGCACAAAACGGGGCGCACTCCTTTTGACCGGCGCCAGTATTTGCAGGGCGAGCAAATTGTCTGCAAACGCCTGCTGGAATTGCAAAAACCCGTTGTTGCCGCCGTAAACGGCTATGCGCTGGGTGCTGGAGCCGAAATGGCCATTGCCTCTGATTTTATAATCATGGCCGAAAGTGCGCAGATTGGCTTGCCTGAAATTGGGTTGGCCAATTTCTTGGGTGGCGGCATCACCTTTTTACTGCCTAAACTGGTTGGTTTGGCAAAAGCCAGAGAACTGGTATTTCTGGGTGAAAAAATCAAAGGCCAAGAAGCTGTCCGCATCGGGTTGGCCAACAGAGTCTTTCCCGATGAAGGCTTTTTGCAAAAAGCGCGCGAATTTGCGTTGCAACTGGCCGAAAAAGCGCCGCTCTCGATGCAATTGGCAAAGCGGCAACTCGTTTTCGCCAGCGAAGGTACTTTGGACGCAGCCTTGACGGCTGAGCTGGAGGGCATGATGTTCACCGGCACTACCAAAGATTGGCAAGAGGGTATAGACGCCTTTGCCGAAAAACGTAAACCTCATTACAAAGGAGAATGAGGTTATGAGCAACAGACCCTTGCATGATGTCTTTTATTTCCGCTCTATTGCGATAGTGGGAGCGTCCAAAGACATTACCAAGCGCGGCTTTCGTTCTATCCAAAAGCTGCAAGAAGACGGGTTTACCGGGAAAATTTATCCTGTAAATCCCAAAGAAACGGAAATTCTGGGTTTGCAGTGCTACAAGTCGATAGATGATATTCCTGGTGAATTTGATTTGGCGCTGGTGTGCACGCCGGCCAAAACATTGCCCAGCGTAATTGAGCAGTGCGGGCGCAAAAAGGCCAAAGGTGTGGTGGTATTGGCCGGCGGCTTTGCTGAAGCGGGGCCAGATGGCGCAGCGCTCCAAGCCGAAATGGTTGCCATGGCCAAAAAACATGGTGTGCGCATTGTGGGGCCGAATACATCTGGTATTTTCAATACGCACAATCACTGCAATGTGGTGGGCTTTAGCGATTTGCGTGCCGGCAATATCGGATTACTCTCCCAATCCGGCAATATGGCCTTGTCGCTGGTCACAGAAGGCCAAGCCAATGGCGACATTGGTTTTTCCACTTATGTCGGTATTGGCAACGAATCCGATATTCGCTTCGACGAATACATAGATTATTTCGCCGATGACGAAAATACATCCGTACTGGTCGGCTATGTGGAAGGCGTAAAAAACGGTACGGCTTTTGTCAATGCGCTGCGCCGCATGACCCGCAAAAAAGCCGTGGTGCTGTACAAATCGGGCCGCACCAGCGCGGGCGTCAGTTCCGCTAAATCACACACCGGTGCGTTGGCGGGCAACTACGCCGTCAGCCAAGGCGTGCTCCGGCAGGCTGGCGTGGTGCTGGCGGCCAAGTCAGACGAAATCCTGCCGCTGGCCGAAGCGCTTTCTTTGCTGCCGCCGCTAAAAACCCGCCGCGTGGCGATATTGGCCGATGGCGGTGGCCACGGCACCATTGCCGCCGATGCGCTGACCGAGCGTGGCATGGTGCTGGCCAAGCTCGCGGACACTACGCGACAACGCTTGAGCACCATCCTGCCCGCCGCCGCCAACACCAGCAACCCTGTGGACGTGGCGGGTGGCACGGATAACAACCCAGCCGTTTTTGCCGATTGCGCCAGGATTTTGCTGGAAGACCCCAGCGTGGACGGCTTGCTGATTACCGGGCTGTACGGCGGCTATGGCGTGCGGTTCTCGCCATCGCTCACACCCATTGAGATGAAAGCGTCCGCCGACATTGCCGAGATGCGCAACCAGTACGGCAAACCGGTGCTGGTTCACAGCCTGTACGGCTGCCTGGGCGCTGGCGCTCGCCCTGAGCCGCTGGTCGCGGTGCGCAAGGCTGGCATCCCTGTGTACGCTTCGCTGGAAATGGCGGTGCGCTGCCTGCAAGCCGCTGCTGAGTTCCAGGAAGTCCGCAACCGCCCCGATGTTCCAGGCGCTCCGTCCGGCGCGGTCAAACGTATCCAGAGTTTTGCCGACACCATCGCCCGTTGCCGCGCACAAAACCGCACCGTGGTGCTGGAGCACGAAGCGCGTGCCGCCTTGGCCGATGCTGGCGTGCCCATGTCGGCGCAAACCATTCTCGCCAAGACTGCGGATGAGGCGGTACAAGCCTTCCACACCCTGGGCGCTGTACCCGTGGCGATGAAAATCGTCTCCAAAGATGTCATCCACAAATCCGATGCGGGCGGAGTCAAACTCAACCTCGCATCGCCTCGGGAAGTGGAAGCAGCCTACGCCCAGATCATCACGAACAGCAAGAAGGCCGTACAGGGCGCGGACATTACCGGCGTGCTGGTAACCCCGATGGCGCCTAAAGGCGGCGTGGAAGTCATCATCGGCGTGGTGCGCGACCCGACCTATGGTCAGGTGATGATGTTTGGCTTGGGCGGCGTGTTGGTGGAAGTGCTCAAGGACGTGGTCTTCCGCGCTCTGCCGCTTACGCGCAACGATGCCGCGGAGATGCTCGAAGAAATCCACAGCAGCAAAGTCCTCGACGGCGTGCGCGGCAATCCACCCGTGGATAAAGCGGCGCTGGTGGACGTGATGATGGGCGTATCGTCACTGTGCGCGGCATTCCCCGAAATTCAGGAACTCGACCTCAACCCCGTCATGGCTTATGCCACGGGCGCCGGTATTCTGGATGCGCGGATTTTGCTTGCGCCCGCCGCCTGATACCGCTATCGACAGCTACTTGTACCCATTGGGTGCGTGCGACTGATCGACTGTGCGCCGCGCCTGCTCTGCTGCTTATCGCGGTTGTCACGCGGAAAGGTAATGCGCGGCTTCCGGCGGAAGATAAGGGCGAAGTTGCTGCAAGGTCATTTCGAGCCAGCGCACCCCCGCCGAAGCGTGCCACCACGGTTCATGCGCCAGCGGCGTGAGGTTGGCCAGCGCCACCGCAGCCAACAGCACAGCCAGCGCCCGCGCCGCGCCAAAAGCCGCGCCCAGCAAGCCATCGACCGGCCGCAGCCCCATGATTCGCACGGCGCGGCGTATTTTGGCGGCGACCAATCCGCAAGCAAACGCCACCACGATAAACACCAGCGTACCGCCCACACCGGCGCGCAACGCGGCTGACGCATCGCCCAGTGGCAGCCAAGCCCCGACGCTCCCGCTGGCCCAGCGCGCCACGAAGTAGGCCGCTACCCAGCCAGCCAGCACCAGCCCCTCATACACCAGACCGCGCCACATGCCGATCAGGCACGAAATCAACAGCACCGCCAGCAATATCCAGTCGAGCGCGGTCCCGGCGTTCAGGCCGCTCAAGCCCGGCAAACTAGACCAGCTTGGCAGCCCGTTCAAACCAGGCAAACTGGGTAAGCCAGTCAAGGGTTGCCCCTCATGGCGACAGAATGCTGCCAGGCAGCCCTG
>JAIRRE010000339.1 GCA_031256125.1 Burkholderiaceae bacterium | reverse complement strand
TGATGACCGGCGGCGACCAACGCGGTGGGCTGGCCGCGCGCGACTTCCTGCGCAAAGCTCGGGCCGCTCAGCGCCCCGGCATGTAGGTCAGGGGCTATCTGCTGCTGGATTTCGTGCGGTAACAGGCCGGCAGGGATGGTGGTGGACTGATCCGTGCCAGAGGGAGCGGCGGTATCGGCGACCGGCTCGAAGCCTTTGCACAGCCAAGCCATCGGCGGATGGGCCGATGACTGGGCATTGGATCCAGGTTGACGCCAAGCGTCGCGCAAGGTTACAAGCATTGCGCGCAGACCAGCCACGGGGGTGGCGATGACGATCAGATCGGCGGCTTGGGCGGCGTGTTGCAGTGCCTGGACACCGTGTTCTACTCGCAGCGTATCGGGCAGGGCAATGCCGGGCAGGTAGCGCACGTTCTCGCGCTGGTCTTGCATCGCCCGCGCTTGCGCGGCGTCGCGCGCCCACAACAATACTTGGTGCCCGGCGGGGTGGCGGCTGGCCGCCAACGCCACGGCCGTACCCCAAGCTCCGGCCCCGGCAACCGCGATCTTCATCGCGGCCACGGTTTATTTTGCCGGTTCAGCCGCGGCTTGCCCTTGTGCGTGCTGCTGTGCCTGTTGTTGTTCGTACATGGCCTGGAAGTTGATTTCGGCCAGATGCACGGGCGGGAACCCCCCACGCACGATCAAGTCGGCCACGGTAGCGCGCAAATACGGGTAGATGATCTGCGGACAGGTGATGTTGAGCACCGGGCCCATTTGCGATTCGGGCACGTTGCGGATTTCAAAAATGCCAGCTTGCTTGCATTCGACCAGGAACAGCGTTTTGTCCTTGATCTTGGTTTGCACGGTGGCGGCGACTCCGACTTCGTAAGCGCCGGCTTGCTGGGTGATTTGTTCGGAGGTGACGTGCAACACGATTTCCACAGTCGGCTGTTCGTGTTCGAGCAGGATGGCCGGCGAGTTGGGCTGCTCGAGCGATGTCTCTTTCAAATAGACGCGCTGGATGCTGAACACCGGTGCTTGGGCTTGGTTCTGTTCTGGGGACTGGTCGGCCATGATGGTTGAAAAGTTCAAATTGAGGTCAATGGGAATCTTTAATTATGTCAGGCGGACAGGCAATTGCAATTGGGTGCGCAGATCGCGCCGTCATTCTCCGGCCAGCAATGCCTGCAAGCCCCCGCGTGCGTCAAGCGCGGCCAGATCGTCATAGCCGCCCACGTGCGTTTGGCCGATAAAAATCTGCGGCACGGTGCGCCGGCCGGTGATGGCCATCATGCGGTCGCGCTCGGCAGTGTCCTGGTCGATGCGGATTTCGTCGATGGCCTGTACGCCGCGCGCCTTTAAAAGCTGCTTGGCGCGCTGGCAAAACGGGCAGACGGAGGTGGTGTACATCTTGACGGTTTGCATGATTTATTCCTTGACATTGACAGCTGCGGATTCGACCGGCAGCCCGGCCTCACGCCAGCCCTTCAGACCGCCAGCGAGCGGCTGCGCGCTGGCATAGCCGAGCTTTTTCGCGGCGGCGGCGGCGCGCGAGGCGCGCAGCCCCGTGTCGGCCACCAGTACCAGCGGCGTAGCTTTGTTTTTAACCAGGCCAGGCAGTTGCGTTTCCAGTTCCGCCAGTGGCGCGTTCTTGGCGCCCGCAACGTGCGCGGCAGCGTATTTAGCCGCGCCACCCACGTCGATAACCACCGCCTTCTGGCGGTTGATGAGTTGCACCGCGCCTGCGGGCGTGATGCCCGTTACAGTGCCGCCGCCCGCGACCTTGGGCCACAGCAACATACCGCCGGAGACGAGCGCCAGCACAATCAGCATCCAGTTCGCCAGTATGAAACCCACTGCGTCTATCCTTTGAGAGTTGGTTGAGTGAAAAAATAAGATTTTAAGAGCAGGGCGCGTTGCTGGCGGTTGGGTTTGGCGCTGGACTAACCGGTCTATCGCATCGGGCGCGCATGTACCCGTGCGTTATGTGCGCTGTGCGCAGGCTGTTAGTTGCCCCTGTCCTTGCGGTCAGACCTGGCGGGCAGGAGGCGCACGGTCGAGTAAATTTTTAAAATACACAGTTTGGCCGTTCGCGTACCGTTACCGTCACACCCGGCTGCGGCTTCTCAAAGTCACATTGCTTCATCTTCCCATGCACAAACTTGTCCTGATCCGCCACGGCGAATCGACCTGGAATTTGGAAAACCGTTTCACCGGCTAGACCGACGTGGATCTGACCGCTACCGGCGTTCTACAAGCCCGACAGGCCGGGGGCTTGCTCAAGGCCGAGGGGTATGACTTCGATCTGGCCTACACCAGCGTGCTTACGCGCGCCATTCGCACGCTGTGGCTGGCGCTGGAAGAAATGGATCGGCTGTGGCTGCCGGTGGTTAAAAGCTGGCGTTTGAACGAGCGCCATTACGGCGCGTTGCAAGGGTTGAACAAGGCCGACATGGCCAAGCAATATGGCGATGCGCAGGTACTGGAATGGCGTCGCAGTTATGACACGCCCCCGCCCGCGCTGCAACCGGCCGACCCGCGCAGCGGGCGCGGCGACCGGCGCTACGCGGATGTCGCGCCGGGCCAATTCCCGCTCACCGAATGCCTCAAGGACACGGTGGCGCGGGTGTTGCCGTTCTGGAACGAGACCATGGCGCCGGCCATCCGCGCCGGGCAGCGCGTGGTGGTGGCAGCGCACGGCAATTCCATCCGCGCACTGGTCAAGTATTTGGACGGTATTTCCGATCATGACATTGTGGGTCTGAACATCCCAAACGGCATTCCGCTGGTATATGAACTGGACGAGAGCTTAAAGCCTATCGGCCACTACTATTTGGGCGATGCCCAGGCAGCGGCCCAGGCGATGGCAGCGGTGGCCCGGCAAGGTAAGGCTTAAGGCCGTGCTGAATTTCAGCATTGCTTTAAAATCGGGCAAAAACAACGCCACCGCTGCCGTCTTGTGCAGCTTTGTCGGGTAAAGGGTATATTGAGGTATACGCTCTCATCCCTTTTCCCCAACCCTTTTATTTTTCTTCCTCATTGTCCATGAGTAAAAGAGCAAAAATCGTCGGCTGGATCGCTGCGGGCGCGCTGGCCGGCGCGGCGGTCACCTTGTCGTTGCAAGTATTGGCGCGCAATACCCTTGCGCCCGCGGTGCCGCTGCCGCTGGAAGAGTTGCAGCAATTGGCTGCTGTGTTCGGCATCATCAAATCCGATTACGTGGCTCCGGTGGATGAGCACAAACTCATTACCAACGCCATCTCCGGCATGGTCTCCGGGCTGGATCCGCATTCAGAATATTTCGACAAAAAAGCTTATAAGGAATTCCGCGAAAGTACCACCGGGCGGTTCGTCGGCATAGGTATCGAAATCACGCAGGAAGATGGTTTGGTGCGCGTGGTCTCGCCCGTCGAAGGCTCGCCGGCCGACCGCGCGGGTTTGAAGCCGGGCGACCTCATTACCCGCATCGACGATACCGCCGTCAAGGGTCTGACACTCAGTGACGCGGTCAAGCGTATGCGAGGTCAATCAGGTACCAAGGTGACACTGACGGTACTGCGCAAGGAGGAGAACAACCGCATCTTCGCCGTGAGCCTGATACGTGCGGAAATTCACAACCCATCGGTCAAGGCCAAAATCGTTGCGCCGGGCTATGGCTGGATTCGCGTTTCGCAATTCCAAGAGGACACGGTGCGCGATTTCGTGACCAAGCTGCAAGGTCTGTACAAGCAGGATCCGAACCTCAAAGGCCTGGTGCTCGATTTGCGCAACGACCCCGGCGGCCTGCTGGATGCGGCCATTGCCGTGTCGTCGGCCTTTTTGCCCGAAGGCGATGTGGTGGTCTCCACCAAGGGCCAGATACCGGAAAGCAACGAAATCTATAAGGCGCGGCCCGAAGATTACATGCAAAGCTGGGGCACGGACCCGCTCAAAGATTTGCCGGCAGCTTTGAAAACCGTACCCTTGGTCGTACTGGTCAACGAAGGCTCGGCTTCGGCCAGCGAAATCGTCTCCGGCGCGTTGCAGGATCAGCATCGCGCCACCATCATGGGTGCGCAGACCTTCGGCAAGGGATCGGTGCAAACGGTGCGTATGCTCGGTCCCGACACGGCCATAAAGCTGACTACGGCGCGCTACTACACGCCCAGCGGCCGCAGCATCCAAGCCAAGGGTATTGTGCCCGACATCATGGTCGATGACACCGCCGAGGGCAGCCCGTATGCGGTGCTCTACACGCGCGAATCCGATCTGGAGCATCACCTCCAGGGCACGGCGCCAGACAAGAAAGACCCGGCGCTGGAGAAAGAGCGCGAGGCAGCCTTTAACCACCTCGAATCCCAATCGAAGAAGCCTGAATCGGAGCGCCGCCCGCCCGAATACGGCAGCGCAAAAGACTTTCCGTTGCAGCAAGCCATCGCCAAGCTCGAAGGTCGGCCGGTCAAGGCCAGCAAGACCATGACGGAGCGCAAGGCCAAGGCCGAAAATACCGATGGGGATTGATGGGGGGTTGAGCGCCCAACATCGAAAACTTGTGAGAAGTGGTGAGCCAGCAAGTCGTCCGGACGTAGTAATCTGGACGGCTGGTCTTTTCACGCCAGCCGCACCCAGCATTGCACGCTTGACCGATCATGGCTGAAATCACCGACCAACAACTTCTGCGCTACTCCCGCCATGTGCTGCTGGAAGGTATCGGCATCGAGGGCCAGCAACGCTTGCTGGCTGCGCACGCGCTGATCGTTGGCGCGGGCGGACTGGGTTCACCGGCGGCACTATATCTGGCCGCCAGCGGCGTCGGGCGCATCACCATCGTCGATGACGACGCGGTGGACCTGACTAATTTGCAGCGCCAGATCATGCATGCCGACGCGCGCGTGGGTCAGTCCAAGGCGCAATCGGCGCGTGTGGCGCTGCGGGCGATCAACCCGGAGATCGAAATTACCGCCATTGAGCAACGCGCTGGCGCGGCGTTGCTCGATGCGCTGCTGCCGGGTGTGAACATCGTCCTCGATTGCAGCGACAACTACGCCACGCGCCAAGCCGTTAACGCCGCCTGCGTGCGGCATGGTAAGCCGCTGGTTACCGGCGCGGCGATTGGCTTCGACGGTCAGGTCACGTTGATTGACCCGACTCAGGCGGACGCGCCTTGTTACGCCTGCTTGTTTCCGTCCGATCAGGCCGCGCCTGATGTGGCCTGCGCTACATTTGGGGTGTTTGCGCCGCTGGTGGGCATCGTCGGCAGCCTTCAGGCCGCCGAAGCCCTCAAGTGCCTGTGCGGCATCGCGCCCAGCCTTGCCGGGCGGCTGCTGATGATTGACGCGCGCGCCCTGCGCGTGACCGAAATTGCCCTGGCCCGCGACCCGTGCTGTCCGGTGTGCGGCGGCGACAAACGCGCGCCACACGACGGGTAGGGTAAATCCTATACTGTAGGAAACCTGATGCTGGCACGCCACTTACCGCGCCGTGTCTAAACTCGGTGTCCGCGTTTGCTGTAATCGAGCATCTGTTTTTGCATACCTACTTTATCGCGTTGCCGTGATTGCAATCCCTACTTTGCGCACCTATTTCGTCGAAGACAACCCCACCATCCGCGACAACCTGATCGCAACGCTGGAGGAGTTGGCGGGCGTGACCGCGCTGGGCTACGCCGAAACCGAGCAGCAAGGCAGCGTGTGGCTGACCGGCAAAGCCGCCGAAGCCGCTGCGCCCAACCCGCCGCCGATGGACACGGTTGCCGACACGCCGGTTGACCCGCTGATTAACCCGGATTGGGACTTGGCCATCATCGACCTGTTTCTCAAGCAGGGCAGCGGTTTGGGCGTGCTGCAAGCGTGTCGCCAGCGCGCGGCGCGCCAAAAGATGGTGGTGCTGTCCAACTACGCCACGCCCGACATTCGCGCCCGCTGTTTGCAATTAGGCGCGGACGCGGTGTTTGACAAATCGCAAGACATCGACGCGCTCATCGCGTTTTGCCAGGCGCTGATTGTCGGCAAGGCGTAGCGGCAACTGCGCCAGCTATCGGAAAGGGCTGGCGCCCGATTTTTTACATCGCCAAATCCTCCCCGGCGTTGTCGCCGCCGAGGATGACGTAGTTGACCTTGCGGATGTCCAGCAGCTTTTTGCCGCCGGCGTAGCTGATGGCGCTTTGCAGATCCTGCTGCATTTCGGCCAGCGTGTCGGCGATATGCCCTTTGATGGGTTCCAGGATGCGCTTGCCTTCCACGTGGCGGCGTTCGCCCTTGTTGAAATCGCTGGCCGAACCGTAGTATTCCTTGAAGCGCTCACCATCGACTTGCACGGTTTGGCCGGGCGATTCTTCATGACCGGCCAGCA
The DNA here is from genome assembly GCA_031256125.1 of Burkholderiaceae bacterium. Classification (GTDB taxonomy): domain Bacteria; phylum Pseudomonadota; class Gammaproteobacteria; order Burkholderiales; family Burkholderiaceae_C; genus Ottowia. The sequence goes on along the minus strand of JAIRRE010000339.1, from coordinate 267 downwards.
GCGAGCCGATCATCACCATCGTTGCGCCAAAGCGGATCGACTTGGCAATGTCGCCGTGGTGGCGGATGCCGCCGTCGGCGATGATGGGCTTGGTTGCCACGCGCGCGCACCACTTGAGCGCCGAAAGCTGCCAGTCGCCGGTGCCAAAGCCGGTCTTGTGCCGCGTGATGCAGACCTTGCCCGGCCCGACGCCGACCTTGGTGGCGTCCGCGCCCCAGTTTTCCAGGTCAATCACCGCTTCCGGCGTGGCGACGTTGCCGGCGATGA
>JAIRRE010000293.1 GCA_031256125.1 Burkholderiaceae bacterium | reverse complement strand
CTCGACCACACAAGGCCAGGTTGTGTGCATCTGGATGGGCATTGAAGAGTTCACCATGAGTTGATGAAAGTGCGCGTGAAAGCGATCGCCTTGATGAAACAAGGCCACCATCGGTCCGGTGTCGAGCAGGCAGACTTTCAAGCCGCTTTCCTTCTGGCGGTGCCCTCGGCGGCTGCACGCTGTGCCAGATATACAGCGTATTCGTCTTGTTGCCGCGCGTGCTCGGTGCGCAAGCTCTGGCGCAGTGCCGCTTTGTATGCCGGCAGATCGTCGTCCTGCCCGTCTTCGCTCACCTTGTATTGCATAGGTTCCCCCATCACCTTGTAATAAAGCGCCGCCGGGTTCTTGCGCCCCAACGCCCGCTCCACCGCGTCGATGATGAACTGCGACTTGGTGATGCCCTGCCGCTTGGCGGCCAGCTCCAGCTCTTTTTCCATCAAAGGGTTCATGCGCACGGATACGGCCATGATGTTCTCCATTCATAGAGGAATGAATACGGTATTACTGTATCACAAAGGTGCGCAATTACACCCATCATGCCATCCTGATCTGCTCCAACACATCCTTGGCGCAAACCAGAATCGGCGTGCCGGGGCCATATATTCCTTTCACGCCTGCCCCATAAAGAAAATCGTAGTCCTGCCGCGGTACAACTCCGCCGACGAAGACCACGATGTCGCCGCCGCCCTGCTTTTTTAGCTCCTCAATGATCGCCGGCACCAGGGTTTTGTGCCCCGCCGCGAGCGTCGAGATGCCCACCGCGTGTACGTCGTTTTCGATGGCCTGGCGCGCGCATTCGGCTGGGGTCTGGAACAGCGGGCCGATGTCCACATCGAAGCCCAGATCGGCTAAGGCGGTGGCTACCACCTTGGCACCGCGGTCATGTCCGTCCTGGCCCAGCTTGGCAACCATCACGCGCGGACGGCGGCCCTCAGCCTGGGCAAAGTCGTCAATCTCGACCTTGAGCTGCTCCCAGCCCTCGGCGCTGCCATCTGTGCTGTATGCGGCGGCGTACACCCCGGTCACCTTTTGCGTGTCGGCGCGATGGCGGCCAAAGACCTTTTCCAGTGCCTCGGAAACTTCTCCCACGGTCGCGCGCTGGCGCACCGCCTTGATGCTCAGGTCAAGCAGATTGCCCTGGCCCGATTGCGCCGCCTCGGTCAGCGCATCCAGCGCGACCTGCACCTTGGCACCATCGCGCGCGGCGCGCACCGCTTTCAGGCGCGCGATCTGCTGCTCGCGCACCTTCATGTTGTCCACTTCAAGGATATTGATAGCGTCTTCGCTGGCCAGCTTGTACTTGTTGACGCCGACAATCACGTCCTTGCCTGAATCGATCCGCGCCTGCTTCTCGGCGGCAGCAGCTTCGATTTTGAGCTTGGCCCAGCCAGAATCGACGGCGCGGGTCATACCGCCCATCGCCTCGACCTCCTTGATGATGGCCCAGGCCGCATCCACCATGTCCTGCGTGAGCTTTTCCATCATGTAGCTGCCGGCCCAGGGGTCGATCACGCTGGTGATGTGCGTTTCTTCCTGAATGATGAGCTGCGTGTTGCGCGCAATGCGGGCGCTGAACTCGGTGGGCAGCGCAATTGCTTCGTCGAAGCTGTTGGTGTGCAGCGATTGGGTGCCGCCGAACACCGCAGCCATCGCCTCAATGGTGGTGCGCACCACGTTGTTGTACGGGTCTTGCTCGGTCAGGCTCCAGCCCGAAGTCTGGCTGTGCGTGCGCAGCATCAGGCTTTTGGGCTTCTTGGGGTTAAAGCCCTTCATGATGCGGCACCACAGCAGGCGCGCGGCGCGCATCTTGGCCACTTCCAGGTAGAAGTTCATGCCGACACCCCAAAAGAACGAGAGGCGCCCGGCAAAATCGTCCACATTCAGTCCCTTGGCCAGCGCAGTCTTGACGTACTCCTTGCCGTCAGCCAGCGTGAACGCCAGTTCCAGCGCCTGATTCGCTCCCGCTTCCTGAATGTGGTAGCCCGAAATCGAAATCGAGTTGAACTTGGGCATGTGCCGCGCCGTGTACGCGATGATGTCGCCGACGATGCGCATGCTCGGCTCGGGCGGGTAGATGTAGGTGTTGCGAACCATGAACTCCTTGAGGATGTCGTTCTGGATGGTTCCCGATAGCTGCTCCTGCGCAACCCCCTGCTCTTCCGCCGCGATGATGTAACCGGCCAGCACAGGCAGCACTGCGCCGTTCATCGTCATGGAAACGCTGACCTTATCGAGCGGAATCTGGTCGAACAGAATCTTCATGTCCTCGACCGAATCAACGGCAACCCCTGCCTTGCCCACGTCGCCGGTCACGCGCGGGTGATCGGAGTCGTAGCCGCGGTGCGTCGCCAAATCGAAGGCCACCGAAGCGCCTTGCCCGCCAGCGGCCAGCCCTTTGCGGTAGAAAGCATTGGACTCTTCGGCGGTGGAAAACCCCGCGTACTGGCGAATCGTCCAGGGCCGCACCGCGTACATCGTCGCCTGCGGGCCGCGCAGATAAGGCTCCAGCCCTGGCAGCGTATCGGCGTACTTCAGCCCCTGCACATCAGCCGCCGTATAGAGCGGCTTGACGCGAATGCCGTCCGGTGTCACCCAGTCCAGCGCCTTCACGTCGCCGCCCGGCGCGGATTTGGCGGCAGCCTGTGTCCAGGCGTCCAGGGTGGCGGATTGGAATTGCGGTTCGGGAGTAGTCATGAGAAAAAACTAAAAAAACCGATCAGCGGCGAGTAAATGACGGCGGCAGCCAGATTGCACCATGGTTCCGATGCCCAGTTACGAACACGCCTGCCATTAAGGGTATTCCCTAATGAATTTATAAGTCTACCCCGATTCATCAGCCTAGCTGATTGACCGATTGATATTGTTCCGTTACCCCAAGGGCATCGACAAAACGACGGCTATTCCGGTGCCTGCTCCATCGCCTCGATTTGGCCGGACAAGTCAAGCCACTCATCTTCCAGCCGCGTGATTTCTTCGCCCGCGGCTTTGAGTTGCTTGCCCGCGCTGGCAATGTCGGCGGGTGCCAGATTAGGCTGAGTCAAACGCTGCTCCAACGCAGCGCGCTCGGTGGTCAGTTCCGTCAGACGCTGGTCGATCTTGCCGATGGCCTGACGCAGCGGCTTGAGACGTTCGGCCTTTTGCTGACGGCGCAACGCATCCTGCCGCCGCTGCTCGGCGGGGTTGAGGACCGGTTGTGCATTGGCTTTTCCGGGTTGGTCTGCTGACGAATTAGACCCCGCCTCCGCCCGCCCAGCCCCGTCCACGCTGGCGTTGCGCGCCGCCAGCGCCTCGCGCCGCCGCCGC
>JAIRRE010000291.1 GCA_031256125.1 Burkholderiaceae bacterium | reverse complement strand
AACCGAGGGTGCCATCGCCGAGTTGGCCGTCAAGCAATCGGCGATCCTGACCAGCGCGGCGCGCCTGGTCAAGCCCGGTGGCCGTCTGGTGTACGCCACGTGCAGTCTGCTGCCGGAAGAAAACCAGGCCATCGCGGCGGCTTTTGACGCGGCGCAGCCCGATTTCGCGCCCGAGCCAGTCGCCGACATCCTGCAAGCTCTCAAAGTTCCCGACGCGGCGGCGCTCTGCGATGAAAACGATTTGTATTTGCGCCTATGGCCGCACCGGCACGCGACCGATGGTTTTTTCGCGGCGGTGTGGACGCGCAAAGGCAACACTGAATAGATTCGCGCCAACTGCGCAGTGGCCGTTATTTTTGGCCTCACGCACAAGTTTTAATGTAAAGTAACGGATGATCTTGTTAAATCGTCACAATGGTGAAACAAAAGTTTGGTAACTTATTGGACGTATGGGCTAGCCGCGAGTGCAACGATCCGGTACGAATCAATGGGCATTCGCGGACTCCGCCATGCGAAGGGCACGTCATGCGAGGTTTCGCCATTACGCGGCTCACGTGTAGGTTGGTGCGTTGGGACGGTCGTCCAAGTGGCGGCTAGGTAATCCCGATTGCGGAGTATTTTTTAGTGCGTATGCAATTACTTTGCGGTTTGCTGCCAACCTATATTCAAGAGACACATCAAGAAAGGGAAGGATTCTTATGAAAACAAACCAGCAGCGCAAACGGGGATTCGGTGCCGGCCTGCGTGCGGCGGCGGCGGCGCTGATGTTCACCGGCCTGGTACACGGCGCTCACGCGGCGACGGAAATCCAGTTCTGGCACGCCATGGAAAGCCAGTTGGGCGAGCAGCTCAACGAGATCGCCCAGCAATTCAATGCGTCGCAAAGCCAATACAAGATCGTTCCGGTCTTCAAGGGTACCTACGACCAGACGATGGCAGCGGGTATTGCCGCTTATCGCAGCGGCGACGCGCCGGCGATTTTGCAGGTCTATGAAGTCGGCACGGCGACGATGATGCAGGCCAAGCAGGCGGTTGTCCCGGTATATGACGTGATGAAGAAGGCCGGCGTTGCGCTGGACGAGCAAGCTTTCGTGCCGACCATCGCCAGCTATTACAGCGACGCCAAGACTGGCCATCTGGTTTCGATGCCGTTCAACAGTTCGACGCCGGTGCTCTATTACAACAAAGACGCATTCAAAAAGGCGGGGCTGAATCCCGACGTCCCGCCCGAGACATGGCCGGAAGTGGCCGCGGATGCCGCCAAGCTCAAGTCGTCGGGCATGAGCTGCGGCTTTACCACCGGCTGGCAGGGCTGGGTGCAGATCGAAAATTACAGCGCATGGCACGCCGCGCCGATCTCGACGCGCAACAACGGCTTCGACGGCTTGGACGCGCAGCTGCTCATCAACAAGCCGCTGCAAGTTGCGCACATCGCGTTTTTGCAGAACATGGTCAAGCAGGGCACGTTCACCTATGTCGGGCGCAAGGACGAGGCAACCGCCAAGTTCTATAGCGGCGACTGCGGCATCATGATGACCTCGTCGGGCGCGCTGGCGAACATTCAGAAGTACGCCAAGTTCAAGTTCGGCACCGGAATGATGCCCTACGACCCGACGGTGAAAGGCGCGCCGCAGAATGCGATCATCGGCGGCGCCAGCCTGTGGGTACTGGGTGGCAAGAGCGCTGATACGTACAAAGGCGTGGCCGAGTTTCTGTCGTATCTGGCTTCGCCGCCAGTAGCCGCAAAGTGGCATCAGGAAACGGGTTATCTGCCGGTGACGAAAGCCGCCTATGACCTGACGTGCCAGCAGGGCTTCTATGACAAGAACCCCGGTTCGGAGACGGCGATCAAGCAGATGCTCAACAAGCCACCACTGCCGTTCACGCGCGGCCTGCGCCTGGGCTACATGCCGCAAATCCGCACGGTGGTTGACGAGGAACTGGAGAATGTCTGGGCCGGCAAGAAAACGCCGCAGCAGGCGCTTGACGATGCGACCGCGCGCGGTAATGAGCTGCTACGCCGCTTCGAGAAAACCGCGAACCCATAAGCCGCGAGTAAATTTGTAGATAGATGGAACGCCGGACCCATTTTGGTGCGGGGTGGTTGCCTTATTTGCTGATCGCACCGCAGATTGTCATTACCGCCGTGTTTTTTCTGTGGCCGGCTGGCGTGGCGTTGTGGCAGTCTGCATCGTCCCAGGATGCGTTTGGTATTTCCACCGTGTTCGTCGGTTTGGCGAACTTTCGCAGCTTGTTTGCCGATCCGCTGTACCTGACCTCGTTTCGCACGACACTGGTGTTTAGCGGGCTGGTTACCGCGATCGGGCTGGTCATATCGCTGCTGCTCGCGGCGCTGGCCGATCGTGTCACCCGCGGCAAGCTCGCCTACCGCACGCTGCTGATCTGGCCGTATGCGGTTGCGCCGGTGATCGCCGCGGTCTTATGGGGATTCCTGTTCAATCCGAGCATCGGCCTGGTCACGTTTGCACTTGGCAAGGTCGGCATGACGTGGAATCACGCGCTCAGCGGCGGCCAGGCGATGGCGCTGGTGGTGATGGCATCAGTCTGGAAGCAGGTTAGCTACAACTTCCTGTTTTTTTATGCCGGCTTGCAAGCCATTCCAAAATCGTTGATCGAAGCGGCCGCGATTGACGGCGCAGGTCCGGTGCGGCGCTTTTTCAGTATCGCGCTGCCGCTGCTGTCGCCCATCAGTTTCTTTTTGCTGGTTATGAATCTGGTGTATGCCTTCTTCGATACGCTGCCAGTCATCGACGCCGCGACGGGCGGCGGGCCGGGGCAGGCGACCAAGACCCTGGTTTACAAGATTTTTGTCGAAGGCTTTCAGGGACTGGACATCGGCAGTTCGGGCGCCCAGTCGGTGGTGGTGATGCTGGTCGTTATCGGGCTGACGGTGGTGCAATTCCGCTTTGTCGAGCGCAAGGTGAAATATTCGTGATTGAGAATCGGCGCGGTTTCGATCTGTTCTGCCATGCGATGCTGATCGTGGGCGTCGTGGTCATCGCGTTTCCGGTGTACGTGGCTTTCTGTGCGGCGACGATGAACGAGTCGGAGGTGTTTACCGTGCCGCTGC
>JAIRRE010000229.1 GCA_031256125.1 Burkholderiaceae bacterium | reverse complement strand
GATGAACCCGATCAACTCTCGCACCGTGTCGGCGTGGCCATGCGCGATGTCGATGGTGATGTATTCGGGCACTAGATTTTCAGCGGCCAAACGTTCCACCGTAGCGTAATCGGCGGTCTTGACGCCCAGCGAAATCGAAGCATAAAGCTGGCGCGCCTTCATGTTGCGCACGAAAGCCACGGAGTCCAGATCGAAGCGGTGCATGACATAGAAATAGCCATGTGCCGCCAGCCACGCGCACAGCGGCTCATCGACCACCGTCCTCATGTTCGCGGGAACTATGGGCAACTGGAAGCGCCGTCCGCCGAAGTCGATGCCGGTATCGCACTCGGCGCGGCTGTGCACGCGGCACTTGCGCGGCAGCAGCAGCACCTGTTCGTAATCGAAGATTTGCATGGTCTGGAGACAAAAAACGGAACCGGAAATTTTAAAAATCCACCCCGGCAACCGATTGTAGGAACCGGCGTGGTCTGAAGGTCGAGCGTGTGGCGCGGCGGCGGGCGGGGAGGGTGCCGCGTGATCCGCAAGGGGCACCGCTGACGGTCCCAGCTCCACCCCTCTTTACCCCTGCTTGCGCCGGTGGCGCCAGGGGTATTGGTCAGCCAGCGCGGGAGAAAAGCCCCCGGCATTTATGTGTCTATGCAACAGTTGCCCATGCAATGATTGCATAGGCAATTAAAATAACAAGTTCCCTCCTGCGGTTTCCCCGTTTCCATTTCCATTTACCCCATGTCCCGCGCTGCTGTACAAGCCGCCTCATCTTTGCGCAGCCCTATTCCCGAAGCCGGGCAGGCGGCCAGTGTGCCGGAGTATTACCGGCCAGCCCTGATTGAGGGCCAGCAAGGCTTGCTGCCGATTCTGCGGCGCGCGGAATTGGCACTGGCACAGCTCGTCAGCGAAGCGATTGATTTGAGTGGCCCCACGGTACCCCAATGGGTGCTGCTCTACAAGGTGCATAAAGGGGATGCCAACACGGTCGTGGGGTTGGCGCGCGCGTGCATGGTCGATACCGGAGCGATGACGCGCTTATTGGATCGTATCGAAAAAAAGGGGCTGTGTCGCCGCGTGCCGTCTGAAGCGGACCGGCGCGTGGTGCAAATCGAACTCACGCCGGCGGGGCAATCCGCCGCCGCGCGCGTGCCGCAGGTACTCAGCCAAGTCTACAACCGCGCATTGACCCATTTCAGCCATGAGGAGTGGCGGCAATTGGAAAACCTGCTCACTCGCCTGGCCGACGATGCCGAGCGCTTGAGTCTGAAAAACGGAACTTGTTGATGATGAAACGATTTCATATGCAGGCGGGTAACCCGGCCTGGCGGCTGGCTTGCGCCGCCGCAGTTGGCGCCGCGCTGCTGGCCGGTTGCGCCGACACCGGGGGTATCCACGCCAGCGCACAGTTGCGCGACGCGGCATCGCTCGGACTGACGGCGGACGCCACATCGGCGGGCGAGCCGCAGGCATCGGCTCTGGCGCCAGCGGCTGATTGGTGGCGCACATTTGGCGATCCGCAACTGAACCAGTTGGTCGGGCAAGCGCTGGCCGATAACCCCAGTCTGCGCGCGGCGGCGGCGCGTGTGGTCAAGGCGCAAAGCGGCATTACCGTGGCCCGTGCCGACAACTGGCCACAACTCAATGGCGAGCTGGACGCGCAGCGGATGCGTTTTCCGGGCAACTACATCTTCCCGCCGCCGTATGGCGAGAATGATTTCAGCTTCGGCACGCTGCAACTCAACGGCAACTGGGAACTGGATTTCTTTGGCAAACACGCGGGCGCCATTGCCGCCGCCGTGGGGCAGGCGCGCGCGGCCGAAGCCGAGCAGGACGCGGCGCGGGTGCTGCTGGCCGCCAACGTGGTACGCGCCTACGTGCAATGGGCGCGCATCGAGGATTTGCGCGCGGTGGCACAGCGCACACTGAAGCAGCGCCAGCAGATGCTGCAACTGGTGCGCGACCGCAAGCAGGCGGGGCTGGACACGCAAATGGAAGTGCGGCAGAACCAGAGCGGTCAGGCCGATTCCAGTGCGCAGATCACTGCGCTGGAGCAACGGGCCGACGAGGCGCGTCATGCGCTGGCGGCGCTGATTGGGCAACCGCGTTTGCCCGAAGGTATCGCCGCGCCGCATTTGACGAACTTCAAGACATTGGCGTTGCCCAGTACGCTGTCGGCGGATTGGCTGGGGCGGCGCGCGGACATTGTGGCCGCGCGCTGGCGCGTGGAAGCGGCCCAGGGCCAGGTGCAGGTGGCCAAGTCGGCGTTCTATCCTAACGTCAACTTGGCCGCGGCGTTCGGATTTCAGTCACTGGGGTTGGGCAAATTGCTCCAAGCCAGTAGTCTGGAATGGAACGTCGGCCCGGCCATCAGCCTGCCGATTTTCGAAGCCGGCAAACTGCGCGCCAATCTCCGCGGGCAGACCGCTGATCTGGATGCCGCCATCGAAACTTACAACGCCACTGTGATCGACGCCATGCGCGATGTGGCCGATCAGGCGCAGGCCATCAAGAGTCTGGTGACGCAGCGCGCGCAGCAGGCGCAGGCGCTCTCCGCCGCCGAGGGCGCTTACGCCATCGCACGCCAGCGCTACGGCGTCGGACTGGGTACGTATCTGAACGTGCTGTTCGCCGAAAGCGCGGTGCTCACGCAGCGCCGCCAGATCGTCGATTTGCAGGCACAGGCGCTGACTGCGCAGGCCAGTTTGGCGCAGGCCTTGGGCGGGGGCTGGCAGCCCTCGCCGGAACTGGTGCCACCTGGCGCCGGGAGCGACAAAGCCGTGGCGCAAAACGGCGGCCACAACGACCATGACGCCGCTGCCCGGAACTGATCCTTTTTCCCGGCAAAACCGATAAACAAAACCGATACCAGCCATGAACCAACCGCAACAACCTCAAACTGGCAGCACCAATGCCGATCCGAACGCAGGCGCGCCCCGGAACAACCCCGCCGCGCAAAGCACCGTCACGGTGGAAGACGTTCCCGCGCGGCGCATGAATCCGCGGCGCAAATTCGGCCTGCTGGCTATCGCCGCCGTGGTGGTGGTTGCGGGCCTGATCTGGGCCGGTTACGAATGGGTGGTGCTCAGTCATTACGAGGACACCGACAACGCCTATGTGCAAGGCAACATAATCCAGATCACGCCGCAAGTGGGGGGCACGGTCACCGCCATCTACGCCGACGAGACCGACCGCGTGCAGGCCGGGCAGCCGCTCATCAAATTCGACCCCGCCGATACCAGCGTGGCGCTGGCGCAGGCCGAGGCCGCGCTGGGGCAAACGGTGCGGCAGGTGCGCACGCTCTACGCCAACAACGCGGCGCTGACCGCGCAAGTCAAGCTGCGCGAGGCGGATGTCGCCAAAGCCCAAACCCAACTGGCTACCGCTCAAGAGGATTTGACGCGCCGCCAGCGTCTGGCGGGTACCGGCGGCGTCTCTGGCGAAGAGCTGGCGCACGCGCGCGATCAGGTCACCGCCGTGCGCAGTTCGTTGGCGGCAGCCCAGGCCGCCGTGATTGCCGCGCGCGAGCAACTGACCAGCAACCGGGCGCTTACCGATGGCACCTCGGTTGAGGATCACCCCAACGTCAAGGCCGCCGCGGCCAAGCTCAAGGAGGCGTGGCTGGCCGCGCACCGCACAACGCTGCCGGCGCCGGTTTCCGGTTACGTGAGCAAGCGCACGGTGCAACTGGGCCAGCGCGTGGCGCCGGGTACGCCGCTGATGGCGATGGTGCCGCTCGATCAGGTCTGGGTGGACGCCAATTTCAAGGAAAACCAGTTGCGCGACATCCGCATCGGCCAGCCCGCCACGCTGACCGCCGATCTGTACGGCGGCAAGGTCATTTATCACGGCAAGGTGATTGGTCTGGGGATTGCCACCGGGGCGGCATCGGCGCTATTGCCTGCGCAGAACGCCACCGGCAACTGGATCAAGGTGGTGCAGCGCGTGCCGGTGCGCATCGGGCTGGATGTCGAACAGCTCAAGGCGCACCCGTTGCGCGTGGGCCTGTCGATGGAGGTGGAAGTGGATGTGAAAGACCAGAGCGGCCCGGAACTGGTGCAGGCGCCGCCGGTTGATCCCATCGCCACCACGGCGGTTTATGCCCAGGCCGATCAAGGCGCCGATGCGCTAGCGCGCAAGATCATCGACCGCAACCTGGGCCAGGCGGCCAAGTGAACAGAGAGAAAACGTTGTCATGAGCGCCGCTGCGCAAATCAAGGTTTATCCGCCGCTTGAAGGCGGCGCCCGCGTGCTGGGAACGCTCGCGCTGTCGGCGGCGACTTTCATGAACGTGCTCGACACGTCTATCGCCAATGTGTCGCTGCCCTCGATCGCGGGCGATCTGGGCGTCAGTCCGGTGCAGGGCACCTGGGTCATTACCAGTTTTGCTGTCGCCAACGCCGTCTCGGTGCCGCTTACGGGCTGGCTTACGCAGCGCGTTGGGCAGGTGCGGCTGTTCATCGCCAGCGTGCTGTTGTTTGTCGTCAGTTCGTGGCTGTGCGGCATGGCGCCCAACATGGGGCTGTTGATTACCTTCCGCGCGTTGCAAGGCTTTGTCGCCGGGCCGATGATTCCGCTTTCCCAAACCCTGCTGCTGGCCAGCTACCCGCGCGCCAAGGCCGGGCTGGCGATGGCCATGTGGTCGATGACGACGCTGCTGGCGCCCATCGCCGGGCCGTTGCTGGGCGGCTGGATTACCGACAACATTGCCTGGTCGTGGATCTTTTTTATCAACGTGCCGGTGGGTATCCTGGCCGCCACGATGATCTGGAGCATCTACCGCAAGCGCGAATCCGAAGTGCGCCATGTGCCCATCGACGCGGTAGGGCTGGCGCTGCTGGTGATATGGGTCGGCTCATTGCAAATCATGCTCGATAAGGGCAAGGAGCTGGACTGGTTCTCATCGCCCCTGATCGTCGCGCTGGCGGTGGTGGCGGGCATCGGCTTGGTGGTCTTTTTGATCTGGGAGTTAACCGATGCACACCCGGTGGTGGACTTGAGGTTGTTCGCGCGGCGCAACTTCTGGTCGGGCACGCTCGCCATCTCCGTGGGCTATGGGGTGTTCTTTGGCAACGTGGTCATCCTGCCGCTGTGGTTGCAGCAATACATGGGCTACCCGGCCACGGACGCGGGGATGCTCATGGCGCCGGTGGGCATTCTGGCTATCGTGCTCATGCCGGTGGTGGGGCTGACTTTAAATCGCGTCGATCCACGCATCTACGCCAGCTTTGCCTTTGCGGTATTTTGGCTGGTGCTGTGGATGCGCTCGCATTTCACCACGGATAGCAGTTTCAGCGTCCTGATGGTGCCCACCATCGTGCAGGGCATTGCGATGGCGTTTTTCTTCGTCCCGTTGGTCACCATCACGCTGGCCAAGCTGGAACCCTGGCGGATTGCCGGGGCGTCGGGTTTGTCCAACTTTACCCGTATCACGGCGGGGGCCATTGGTACCTCCGTGAGTTCG
>JAIRRE010000214.1 GCA_031256125.1 Burkholderiaceae bacterium | reverse complement strand
TTCTTCACTTATTCTTCTTAGTTCAGGCACTGCATCCAATGCTTCATCCAGTGAAGCATCATACATAAATTTTGTTATTCTTTCACTTTCCTCAATAGAGATTTCCAATGCACGCGCTACATCTTTTATGGCTGCTTTTGCCTGTAATGTTCCAAACGTTACTATTTGCGCTACTTTTTCATTCGTATATTTTTCTTTAACATAATCTATAACTTCGCCGCGTCGCTCAAAGCAAAAATCTATGTCGAAATCCGGCATGCTCACCCGTTCCGGGTTGAGGAAGCGCTCGAACAGCAGTTTGTAGCGCAGTGGATCGAGATCGGTGATCTCCAGCGCGTAGGCCGCCAGCGACCCCGCGCCAGAGCCGCGCCCCGGCCCGACCGGGCAACCGTGGGTTTTGGCCCAGGTGATGAAGTCGCCGACGATCAAAAAGTAACCGGGAAAGCCCATCTTCAGGATGGTGTCGATCTCGAATTCCAGCCGCTGCTGATAAAGCGGTCTTTGCCGTTCGCGTTCGGCGGCATCGGGGTAAAGGTGCGCCAGACGCTTTTCCAACCCCTGTTGCGCCGCGTGGCGGAAATAGCTTTCGATGCTGTACCCATCGGGTACGGGAAACTCCGGCAAGCGCGGCTTGCCCAGCGTCAGCGTGACGTTGCAGCGGCGCGCAATTTCCACCGTGTTGGCGATAGCCGAGGGCACGTCGGCGAACAGCCGCGCCATCTCCGCCGCCGGTTTGAAATACTGATCGGGCGTAAAACGCCGCGTGCGGCGCGGGTTGGCCAGAATTTCGCCCTCGGCGATACAGACCCGCGCCTCGTGCGCCTCGTAATCCTCTGCGCTGGCGAACTGCACCGGGTGCGTGGCGACCACCGGCAGCTTCAGGCGCGCGGCCAGTTGCACTGTGGCGGCCACCAGCGGCTCGTCGCCCGCGCGTCCGGCGCGCTGCAATTCCAAATAGCAGCGATGCGGAAACGCTTGCGCCAGCCGCAGCGCCAAATCGCTGGCACGCGCCGCGTCGCCTTGCGCCAGCGCCTGTCCCACCGGCCCAGCCGAACCGCCGGAAAGCAAAATCAGCCCATCGGCGAGTTCCTCCAGCCACGCCCAGCGCGCCAGCGCCTGCGTTTTGCTGGCGCTCTGCGTCCAGGCGCGCGTGAGCAGCTCGCACAGGTTCAAATAACCCTGATGGTTTTGCGCCAGCAGCAACACGCGGCTGGCGGCATCCTTGTCCGGCGAACTGGAAAAAACCGGGGCGGCGGCCCCCGCTGCGGCTTCCAGCATCACTTCCGCCCCCAGAACGGGTTTGACGCCCGCGCCGCGCGCGGTCTGGTAGAACTTGATGGCGCCGAACAGGTTATTCAAATCGGTCAGCGCCAACGCCGGCTGGCCATCGGCAGCAGCGGCGGCCACCGCGCCATCGATGCGGTTGGCGCCATCAGTAATGGAAAACTCGGAATGCAAACGCAGATGGACAAACATAAGTTTGATTGTGCACCGGCGAAAATTTGCCAATGACTTATGTTGGCCGCTTTGCTCCATCGCCCACCGGCCCGCTGCACGCCGGTTCGCTGGTGGCGGCGCTGGCCAGTTGGCTCGATGCCCGGGCGCACGGCGGACGCTGGTTGGTGCGCATCGAAGATGTAGACAGGCCGCGCTGTGTACCCAGCGCCGATCGCTATATCCTGACGCAACTGGCCGCCTGCGGCTTGATACCCGACCAGGCGCCCGTGTGGCAATCGCAACGCGGGGCGCACTATCAGGCCGCGCTGGACGATTTGACGCGGCGCGGCCTGGCCTACCCCTGCGTCTGCTCGCGGCAGGATATTGCCGTGGTGCAAGCGCGGCTAGGCATCGCGCGCCAGCGCGGGCGGGAGCTGCCATACCCCGGCACCTGCCGCCCGGAACGCGGCGGCCCGAGCGGCCAACCGCCGTATCCCGCCAAGCCCGCGATGCGGCTGCATACCGGGCGAGCATTCAGCGTCGCGTCCGGAGCGGGCCTGATTTTCGAGGCTGGTCAGACCAGCCCCGGCTGGCGCATCGATTGGCAAGACCGGCGCTTGGGTGCACAGTGGCAAAACGTCACTCAAGCTGTCGGCGATTTCGTGCTACGGCGCGCCGATGGCCTATGGGCTTACCAATTGGCGGTGGTCGTCGATGACGCCGCGCAGGACATCACCCATATCGTGCGCGGCGAAGACCTGACCGACAACACGCCACGCCAGATACTGCTGCAACACGCGCTGGGCTTATCCACGCCAGCCTATCTGCACACGCCGTTGGTGTTGGGCACGAACGGTGAAAAGCTCAGCAAGCAAAACGGCGCACCGCCGCTGAAACTGCCCGATGCGCGCGCCGCGCTGGCGGCATTGAACGGCGCGGCGCGCGCACTGGGGTTACCGCCCGCCAACGCGGCAAACGTAACCGAGGCGCTGGCTATGTGGACTCAGGCTTGGGCGGAACAATGTCCTTGAATCGACGGACTGAATTTGGGCGGCACAGGATAGTCAAAAACCGCCGGTAAGGCGATCGCGCGCGGTCATGATTTTGTCTTGGGCTGCCTTCAAGGAACCGATGCTGTTGCCCAGTTCGTTCATGGGCACCGCACTCATGAATGCGGGATAAAACATGCATTCGATATTCTCGATCTGGAAGACCGGCGTTAGATCAGCGGGAAGTTTGGCGGGCGCAAATGCGTCAACCCGGATCATGGGCACGACCACGCGCGTGGACAGCCCTCCTAAATAATCGCTTTGCACATCAACGAGAAATGGGACGTTGATTTTGTTTTTGCCCGTATTGGCGTAAATATCAAATCGCGCCATTAAAACATGCGGTGTTCCGCCAGCGGAACGCCGTTCTTTTTGACGAACTGGTTATGGGCCTTGATGAAAGCGGCATGTTCGATGGCCCACTGGCGTTCCCGTTCGGCCCTGATTACTTCGCGCAGCGCTTGCTCACAGGTACGGGAGAAATTGATACCCAGCCGCTTGGATTCTTCATAGATTTCAGCGGGCAGCGTGATGTTGGTAGCCCTGCGAGGTCGGGTTTCGAGCAGGTGTTCCATATGGACTCCGTATGTGGATATCGATGCGCATGATAGCCCATATGCGCTTTCAGGGTTGCCTTGAATGCTGTGGTCAAACAATCAACTTAGACAGCACGCGCTTCGAATTTTCCGTTGCGACCTGTGCCAACGTATCAACCGGCACTCCGCGCAACCGGGCGATTTCCGCGCCGATGCGAGGCAGTTCGGCGGGAGTATTGCGGGCTGAGGGGACGCCTGCGGCGCGTTCGGCGGACGGGCGATAAAGCCAGTGCGGCGGAATGTCGGGCGCGTCGGTTTCCAGCACCAGGGCATCGGACGGCAGGGTTTCGGCCAGGGCGCGCAGGCGCGTTGCGCGCTCATACGTACACGCGCCGCCGAAGCCGAGTTTGAAACCCATGTCGATCCATTGCCGCGCCTGTTGCGCGCTGCCGTTGAAGGCGTGGACGATGCCGCCGGGTACTTCGATTTGCCGCAACGCCTTGAGCAATTGATCCACCGAGCGCCGCGCGTGCAGGATCACCGGCAGACCGTACTGGCGGGCGAGCTTGAGTTGTTCCCGGCAAAAATATTCCTGTTTCGTTTTCAGCGGTTCGCGCGCCAGTTCGGGCGCGAAATAGTCCAGACCGATTTCGCCGACCGCCACCAAATGCGGGTTGCTGACCGATTCGGCTAAGGCGGCGGCTAGCTGTTCCAGCGCGTCATCGGCCGCACCGGCCACGTACAGCGGATGGATGCCCAGCGCGTAAGCGTCATCGAAGCGGCAGGCCAGTTCCCGCGCGCGCGGGAACTCGGCTCCCCGCACCGCCGGGAGCACACCCCGTGCCACGCCCGCGCGTCGCGCCTGCTTGCGCACCGCGTCCACGTCGCACGCGAATTCCGGCGCGTCCAGGTGGCAGTGGGTGTCGATCCACACCGGCCTTACTCAAGTAAACCCTGATCGAGTCGCAATGCGCGGTCGCACCGGGCGGCCAGGCGTTCGTCATGGGTGACCAGGACGAAAGCGGTTCCGGCTGCCCGCGCCAAATCCAGCATCAGGTCGAACACCGTGTCGGCGCTGGCGCGGTCGAGGTTGCCGGTGGGTTCGTCGGCCAGCACGCAAGCCGGGCGCGTAACCAGTGCGCGCGCGATGGCCACGCGCTGGCGCTCGCCGCCCGAGAGTTCCGCCGGGCGGTGTTGCAGGCGCTCGGCCAAGCCCACTTGCGCCAGCATGGCGCTGGCGGTGTGCGCGGTTTGATCGGGCGGCGCGCGACGGATCGCCAGTGGCATGGCGACGTTTTCCAGCGCGCTCAATTCCGGCAGCAGGTGGTGGAACTGATAGACAAAGCCCAGATGGCGGTTGCGCAAACGCCCTTGCGCACTGGGCGAGAGCGCCGAGAAGTCCGCGCCCATCAGCCGCACTTGGCCGCTGGTGGGCGCATCCAGCCCACCCAGCAGATGCAGCAGGGTGCTTTTGCCGGAACCGGATTGGCCGACGATGGCCACGGTTTCTCCCCGGGTAACGCGCAAGGACAGACCTTTGAGGACGGTGACATCCAGCGGCCCTTCCTGAAAGCGTTTCACCAGGGCTTGCGCTTGCAGCACGGGCGCGGAGGCGGGCGCTTCATTCATAACGCAGCGCCTCCGCCGGGTTGACGCGGCTGGCGCGCCAACTCGGGTAGATCGTGGCGACGAACGCCAGCAGCAGCGCGATCAGCGTGATGGGCACGATGTCGCTGGCGCGCGGGTCGCTGGGCATTTCGCTGATGAGGTACACATCGGCGGGCAGGAAGTGCGTGTGCAGCAGGTGTTCCAGCGCGGGCACGATCACGTCCAGATTGCAGGCGATCAACAGCCCCAGCAGCAACCCGGCCAGCGTGCCGATGACGCCCGCCACCGCGCCCTGCACGATGAAGGTCGCCATTACGCTGGCAGGGCTGGCGCCCAGCGTGCGCAGGATAGCGATGTCGGCGCGCTTGTCCTGCACCGTCATCACCAGCGTGCTCACCAGGTTGAACGCGGCCACCGCTACGATCAGCGCCAGAATGATGAACATCATCCGTTTTTCGATTTGCACCGCGGTGAACCAGGTACGGTTCTGGCGTGTCCAGTCCTGCACCAGCAAATCATCGGTCAGCGTATTGGCCAGTTGCGCGGCGACGGCGCGCGCCCGGCCGCGCCCG
>JAIRRE010000202.1 GCA_031256125.1 Burkholderiaceae bacterium | reverse complement strand
ATGATGGCCAACCTGTTCGCCGCGCTGGGCGTGCCGCAGGGCGCGCGCATCGTCGCGCAGGTGGACAAGTCGGTCGAGGCGATGATGCTGTACTTGGCGGCGCTGCGCAGCGGCCATGTGTTCGTGCCGCTGAACATCGCCTATCAGCGCGCCGAGCTGGAATACTTCATCGCCGACGCCGTGCCCGAGGTGGTGGTGTGCACGCGCGCCAACGCCGCGTGGATCGAGCCGATCCTGCGCGCTGCGCAGCCGTCTCCGGGCGCGCACCTGTTCACGCTCGACGCCGACCGCACCGGCAGCCTGCTGGAACAGGCCGCGCGGTGCAGCGACCGGTACACCGTCGCGCCATGCCGGGCCGGAGGTGGTTGTGTGCACGCGCGCCAACGCCGCGTGGATTGAGCCGCTCCTGCGCGCAGCGCAGCCACAATCGGCGCACCTGTTCACGCTCGACGCCGACCGCACCGGCAGCCTGCTCGAACAAGCCGCGCAGTGCCGCCACATACAGCATCATCGCCTCGACCGACTTGTCCAACTGCGAGACGATGCGCGCGCCCTGCGGCACGCCCAGCGCGGCGAACAGGTTGGCCATCATCGCGCTGGCGCGCTCCAGATCGCGCCACGAATAGCGCAGCCCGTCGTCCGTCTCGACGGCGATGCCATTGAGGTCGGCGGGGAAAGCCGCACGCAAGGCGGCGTAGAGATTGGCGTTGGGAGTGATGTCGGGTTTACGGGTCATGGTGGTTTTCTCACAGGCTGTCGGGCGCCTATCCGCAAGAATTTACTCAGCCTTGCTTTGGGAATTTATCCGTAAATCATATTCACCGCCCTTGCGAAAGGCCATCCTGGCAGCAGCAAGGGGCCAACTGCCGTTTTTAGGTTGAAGCTGCCTGAAGGCGCTATCACGCGTCCAAAGAAAGCAGCGTAACGCGCTGCAAACTCACACCGCCCGGTTTCGCAGTGTGTCCGGGCAAGCTTGCTCGGCAACTGGCGGTGCAGCGCAATATGTACTGGCATGATTTAGCCACTCGTCAGCCAAGCATGTTCGCACTAGCGTTACTGTCACACAGGGTGGCCGATAGGGTGGCCGATCACATTGCGACACGTAAACAAAGGGGTGTACTGGGAGTCTATGTAATCGTTAGGGATGTGATAAGTTGACCCCCGTTTGCGGGCGGGCGGCGTACAGATTATTTCCGTCGAAGGGCTACCGCTACCGCGCAATGGCACGGGCCGATGTGGCGCTTGCTGGCGCTGGACGATCCGCAAGCGCATCGCATATTGTTCCGCGACGCCGATTCGGTGATTTCGCGGCGCGAAGCGGATGCGGTACAGCAGTGGCTGGCCAGCGGCAAGCGCTTTCACATGATGCGCGACTGGTGGGCGCACACGGAATTAATATTGGACGGACTGTGGGGCATGGTCGCCGGTTCCCTGCCGCCGCTGGAGCAGTTGATGCAGCCCTTCATGAGCAAGCCGCTGGAATCGCGGCATTTTGCCGATCAACACTTTTTGCAGCAATACATCTAGTCGTATGCGCGCGAGCTTGATGCAGCACGATTCGGTTTTTGGGTTCATGGGCGTCATGCGGATCGCCAATTTAGGGCCAGTGGCGCGAGGCGTCCGCGTCTTTCACACCGCCCCGCCTGGCAGCCCTTGGGTTGCGCGGCCCGGTTGCAGCTGTTCGGGGGCGATATAGGCGCGCCGGTAAAGCTCGAACGGCAGCGTATCTTGCGCTTCGATCCGCGCTTGCTCGGTTATTGATTCGCGCGCCAGTTGCGCGAATTGCTGGCGCAACTCGTCCGGGTAGGGCTGGGCGCCGATGGCTTGGCGTGCGGCGCGCGATTGCGCCAGCACGAAGGCAGTAAAGCTGCCCGCGTATCCGGTGCTCACCGATTGCAGCACCCGCGCCGAGAGCAGTTGTTGCGGCGCGGCAGCCAGCGCCTTGGCGCGCGTCAGCGCATCGCGGTAGGCAGTACCCGTGTCGGGATTGGAGCCGGATGCTGCATCCAGCGCCTGCGCCAGCGGCGGCAGGTGATCCAGAATTTCGCGCAG
Organism: Burkholderiaceae bacterium; assembly: GCA_031256125.1. Taxonomy (GTDB): domain Bacteria; phylum Pseudomonadota; class Gammaproteobacteria; order Burkholderiales; family Burkholderiaceae_C; genus Ottowia. The sequence goes on along the minus strand of JAIRRE010000202.1, from coordinate 1,917 downwards.
CCAATCGGTCAATACGATAGTTTGGCCGCCGCGTTGCAGCGTCAGGCCCGGCTCGCGGCCGCGCGTGGCGGTCAATTGCTGGTTTTGCCTGATTTCGGCCATTTCTTCGGGGGTGTCGGGCGGGCTGTCAGCCAGCAGGCAATACAGCAAAAACAAGTCCAGAAAACGCGCCGTATCCGCCGCGATGCCGATGGGCGCGTAGGGGTTTAGATCCATCAGCCGCACCTCGACGTATTCCACGCCGCGCGCGCGCAGCGCATGTAGCAGGCGTTCCCCGGTGGCGCCCACGCGCTTGGGCCGGATCACGCCGTAAAACTCGTTTTCCAGTTGCAGCAGCGTGGTCGAAAGCTGCCGGTAGCGGCCAGTGGCGTCCTGAATGCCGATAGCTTCATACGGCGGGTAGGGCGCGGTGAGCGCCGTTTGCAGCGGCGCGGCGTAGCTCTCCAGGCCGTTGTAGCTCACCGTCAGCGCGGCCTGCGCGTCGCTCTGGTAGCCCAGCCGCCCCATGCGCAGCGATGTCGCCCAGGGTGCGTAAAGCGTGGCGCCCTCGCTGCCCAGCGGCTGCAAATCGTGTTCCCGTCCGGCGGCAAAGCTGGCGCACACAGCAGGCGACGCGCCAAACAAGTACAGCAGCGCGAATGCCTGGCGGCGGAAGTTGCGGATTAGCCCAAAGTATTCATCGCTCGATACGCCCGGCAGCGACCAGTTGTAGTGAATGCCGGAAATGGTTTGCATCCGCGGCCCGTAGCGGTGCGACAGGCCCGTGCGATAGATGCCCTTGGCGCGCGCCACGTTCGAGGTGCCATAACGCCCGATGGGGATCGCCTCGTCCGCGGGCAGACTGCACGGCATGGAGGCAACCCACAGCAACTCGCCGTCCTCCGCGTGATCCATGCTTTCCGCGCCGCCGTCACCAGCCGCCAGCGCGCGGTAAACGGCCTGGTGCAACTGCGTCAGTTCCACCAGGCACCCGTCCACATCGGTGTGCGCGCCCGTCACCAGCTCGATCTGCGCCTCGCTGAAATCGGTAGTGATGCGCGGGTGTGTCAAAGGCGAACCCAGCGCCTCCGGGTGCGGCGTGCGCGCCAGCAGTCCATCGGGCTGCACGCGCAGGCTTTCCTTTTCGATGCCGCGGCGGATGCCGCGCAGGCGCTCCCGCGTAAGGCTTGCGGCGCGTTGCTTCAGATCGGGCATGGCGTTGCTCCTTGTTGGGTGGGGCTGCGAAGGTAACACAGCCTTTGGCTGCGCGCCGTGCATGGGTTTGCTACCGGGTTGAGGGCGCTGGCGCTAACCGGGCAGCGCACCCTTTTGTTTTACGGACACCACACAGGAACCCAGATGTGAATTGTTTCGAATTGTTTCAGAATTTTACAAATTGCCTTTTTGGGCCTGATTCCGGCACGAATTGTTTCTATCTGTCGCATCAAAATGTTTCTATTTATTTCTAATGTAACAAGATAAACTTTACATAAACCCAGACTAGAGAATTAAATCGAATTATGTTAGAGTGCTTGCCGATGCTCATGGACAATAGCAGTCAATAGACATAGAGCGTAATCAAGTTGCGCCCCGAAAGTGGTGTTTCGCTACCGGGGGTTTCTGGCTTGAAACAGTGCTGGTCAACTGCTACTAGCCCGTTTCTGTTACATTTTTTTTAGGAGTTTGCTGACATGGCCGATACTACAGATACCAGTTCGATGAAGATCACCGTTATCGACAAGGCGACCCACGCTTCAACCGTGGTTACCGGGCAGGACGTTGCGGTCGATGTCACGTTGCCGGCGCCGTCGATAGTCGAATTACCCATTCCCCATACCGAGGTCAAAACCCTGGTGCGCAAGGGAAGCGATTTAATCATTACCACCAACGGTGGTCAGGTTATCACGCTGCACGGCTACTTTGATACGGCCAATCACG
>JAIRRE010000154.1 GCA_031256125.1 Burkholderiaceae bacterium | reverse complement strand
ATCGAGGTGGATGTCTCCAAACTGAACATGGGCGACGTGATCGACATTTATCCCTACGCGGGCAAGATCGAGAAGAACGGCCAGAAGGTTGCCGATTTCAAGCTCAAGAACGACGTGCTGCTCGACGAAGTGCAAGCCGGCGGACGCATTAACCTCATCATAGGCCGCGCGCTCACAGCCAAGGCGCGCGAGGCCCTCAAGCTCCCCGCGTCCACGGTGTTTCGCCAGCCCCCGGCCCCGGCCGATAGCGGCAAGGGCTTTACGCTGGCGCAGAAGATCGTGGGCCGCGCCTGTGGCCTGCCCGAAGGCCAGGGCGTGCGCCCCGGCGCCTACTGTGAGCCGCGCATGGCCACGGTCGGCAGCCAAGACACCACCGGCCCCATGACGCGCGATGAACTCAAGGACTTGGCCTGCCTGGGTTTTGCCGCTGACATGGTGATGCAGTCGTTCTGCCACACGGCGGCGTATCCCAAGCCGGTGGACGTGCAAACGCAGCGCGAGCTGCCCGCCTTCATCAGCGCGCGCGGCGGCGTGGCGTTGCGGCCCGGCGATGGCGTGATCCATTCCTGGCTCAATCGTTTGCTGCTGCCCGACACGGTGGGTACCGGGGGCGATTCGCACACGCGCTTCCCGATCGGCATCAGCTTCCCCGCCGGTTCCGGCCTGGTGGCTTTTGCCGCCGCCACCGGCGTGATGCCACTCGATATGCCGGAATCGGTGCTGGTTCGCTTCAAGGGCCAGATGCAGCCGGGCGTGACGCTGCGCGACCTGGTGCATGCCATTCCGCTGTACGCCATCAAACAGGGGCTGCTCACGGTCGCCAAGCAGGGCAAGAAAAACATTTTTTCGGGCCGCATCCTGGAAATAGAAGGCTTGCCCAACCTCAAGGTCGAGCAGGCATTCGAGCTGTCCGACGCTTCCGCCGAACGCTCGGCGGCGGGCTGCACCATCAAGCTCAACAAAGAGCCGGTGATCGAATACCTCAAGTCCAACGTCGCGCTGATGCAGAGCATGATCGCCGGTGGCTACCAGGACAAGCGCGCGCTGGAACGCCGCATCGAGGCGGTGCAGGCATGGCTGGCCAAGCCGCAACTGCTGGAAGCCGACCGCGACGCCGAATACGCGGCGGTGATCGAAATCGACCTGAACCAGATTACCGAACCCATCGTCTGCTGCCCCAACGACCCGGACGACGCCAAGACGCTGTCCGAAGTGGCGGGCGCCAAGATCGACGAAGCCTTCATCGGCTCGTGCATGACCAACATCGGGCACTTCCGCGCAGCCGCCAAACTGCTGGGCGGCCAGCGCGACATTCCAGTGCGGCTGTGGATCACGCCGCCGACCCGGATGGATCGCGACGAACTGGTCAAGGAAGGCCAATACGCCGCTTTCGGCACAGCCGGCGCGCGCACCGAGCTGCCCGGCTGCTCGTTGTGCATGGGCAACCAGGCGCAGGTGCATGAGGGGGCGACGGTGATTTCCACCAGCACCCGCAACTTTCCCAACCGGCTGGGCAAGAACACCAGCGTCTATCTGGGGTCGGCGGAACTGGCCGCTATCGCCTCGCGTCTGGGCAAGCTGCCTACCCGCGCCGAGTACCTGAAGGAAATGGGCGTTATCGACGCCGACAAAGCCAGCGTCTATCGCTACATGAACTTCGACCAGATCGAGGGATACGCCGAGATGGCCAAGACTACGGCAGTGTGATGGCGATTACCTGAGAGTTTCTTCGCCCGCCGTCGATAATCTAGCCAATGGCAGGACGCCCTGTGGATGTGTTTGCGTCTCACGGGGCGTTTGTTTGGGAGCCGATGGTGGAGATGTAATGGATGCCTTCCTCCCCGCAGGGAATGGGCCAGGAGCATAAAAATGAACAACGTTGCTGTTCAGCGACGTTTATTCTGCATCGAGGTGCAAGCTGGATTTTCGGAGTCGATGCCGGCAGCACACTTTCAGCGCTTTCTATAAGACAGTGGGGTTAACATCTGAATGGAGAACCCGTAGGCACCCTTACAGGCAGCGACACGATGCCGGGTACTGCCATTGTCAATAAGTGTCCGAATCCGTTCCATCAAAAACTGTCATACAATGGATGACAGTGATGTCTTCAAGGATGCCCATCATGCGAGTCAATGCACGTTTCGAAGGTGAGGCCGAGCAGCAGATCAACTACTTGGCCCAAGTTACCGGCACAGGGGTGAGCGAAGTGCTGCGCGCCAGTGTGCGGCACTACTACGACCAACTGCGGACGCAGCGCAATGGGCTGACGCATTTTGCGGCATTTATTGGCCGCGGCAGTAGCGGACGCAGCGACGTGGCCGGAAGCTACAAGATGCGTCTGGCCGAGGGCTGGGGTGCCAAGCATCAGGGCGCTGTGCATACCGTGCATGAGCCAACCGTACCTTATTCAGTTCGCCCCGTCGCAGCAGCCCAAACATCCGGGAAAACGCTCAAAAAAATGCTAATTCCGGAAAGCCGCGCGTGATTATCGTTGACGCCGGTTTTTTCTACGCGTTGGCCGATGCCACCGATGCCTGGCATGAACGCGCTGCGCGGGCGCTACATACGCAAAGCGAGGGCTGGATCACCACTTGGCCAGTGCTGACCGAGGCTACGCATCTGCTCACGCGCTGGATCGGCACTGACGCAGCGCAAGCGTTGCTGCTCGATGTGGCGGCTGGTGGCATCGTGGTCTGGCAGTGGGACGCGCCGCAGACAGAACGGTTGGCGCACTTGATGGCACGCTACGCCAGTCTGCCAATGGATCTGGCGGACGGTTCACTGGTACTGCTGGCCGAACATTTGGGGCATGGGCGCATCCTTACCACCGACGAGCGCGACTTCGGCGCTTACCGCTTCAAGAGCCGCAAGCCTTTCGACAATCTGCTGGCCGGGTGACATGAGTAACGCCGCACAAGCACTGTCGGCCTTGCCGGGCTTCGACCCATGCGCCGTGCCCGCGCTGCCGTTGCCCGATCTGCCGCCGGTGCCGCCTGAGCGCCTGACGCCCAGTGCTTTGCGCGAGCGCTTTCGCCATCCGCCCGCGTGGGCGCCGGAGGTACGACAGGATTCGCGTTTCTTTAATCAGCAGATGCCGCGCCGTGCGGCAGTGCTGGTGCCGCTCGTCGCGCATTCCGGCGGTTTAACGGTATTGCTCACCGAGCGTACATCAGGTTTGCGCTCGCACGCGGGGCAAATTGCTTTTCCGGGCGGTCAGGCCGATCCGCAAGACCGTAACCCCATCGACACCGCGCTGCGCGAAGCCGGGGAAGAAATCGCATTGCCACCCTCGACGGCGGAAGTGCTGGGCCTGTTGCCACCCTACGTAACCAGTTCGCGCTACGACGTGACGCCCGTGGTCGCGCTGATTGACCCTGCCTTCGCGCCACGCCAAAATCTAGTTGAAGTCGCGCAGATATTTGAAGCGCCGCTATCATTTTTGATGGACCCGGCACATCATCGCTGGCATCGCTTCGTCCAGGGCGGCGGCCCCGACGAACCAGGACGGGTACACGAGTGGTTTTCCATGCCTTGGCACGGCTTAGCCGCCACCGGCGGCCTGCCGCGTGAATGGTTTATCTGGGGCGCTACTGCCGGAATGTTGCGTAATTT
>JAIRRE010000123.1 GCA_031256125.1 Burkholderiaceae bacterium | reverse complement strand
GCAGTTGCAGGCTTTGCAGCATGAGCGCGAGCAAATGGTGGCACAGTTGCAGGACGCGCAGCATGAGTGCGGGCAAATGGTGGCGCAGTTGCAGGATTTGCAACAGTTGCGAAGTGTTGAGCAACGACAACAGGCGCAAAGTCTGGCCAGTGCTGAAAGCCAAGCTGAACAAGTGCGTGAGCAGCGGCTCGAACTGATTGCCCGCACGCGCGATCTTAGCCGCGAGCGCGATGAAGCGCGTCAACTGGTGCGCGCGATTGAAACGACCCGCCTGTTCCGGGCCACGCGCCCCATCGTCCGTGCCAAATTGCGTTTTGAGCGTTTGATCGGCAAAAAAATCCAGCCTCGCTCCAATGCCGGCCCCATCAGCTCGGCCCCCAGCCCTATCGCATCGCCTACATTGCCAGTGGACGTCATCGTGCCCGTCTATCGCGGGCTGGAGGATACGCGGCGCTGCATCGAATCAGTGCTGCGCGCGGTCTGCCAGACGCCATGGCGGCTGATTTTGATCAACGATGCCAGTCCCGAACCTGAACTGGCGACTTGGCTGCGTGGCATCGCGACAACCGATGCGCGCATCACATTGCTGGAACACGAGCCCAACCTGGGTTTCGTTGGCAGCGTTAATCGCGGCATGGCGCAGTCCCAGGACAACGACGTGCTGTTGCTTAATAGCGACACTGAAGTAGCAGACGGCTGGCTTGATCGTTTACGTGCGCCCGCTTACAGCGATCGGCGGGTGGCGACTGTCACGCCGTTTTCCAACAACGCCACCATTTGCAGCTACCCGCGTTTTTGTCAGGATAACGATTTGCCCGAGGGCTGGGACACGGCGCGGCTGGATGCGCTGTGCGCGCGCGTTAACGCCGGGCAGACGGTGGATGTGCCCACGGGTGTGGGCTTTTGCATGTACATCCGACGCGCGGCGCTCACTGCGGTAGGCCCGTTCGATGAGGAACACTTCGGCAAAGGTTACGGCGAGGAAAACGATTTTTGCGTTCGCGCGCAAGCGGCGGGCTGGCGCAACCTGCACGCGCTCGATGTTTTCGTGCGGCACTGCGGCGGCGTGAGCTTTGGCGCGGCCAAAGGTCCGCGCGAGCGCGCCGCGATGGAAACCTTGCGCCGTCTGCATCCGCGCTATGAAGGCGAGGTGCTGCGCTTTATCCAAGCCGACCCGGCGCGGCTGGCGCGTTACGCGCTCGATGCGGCGCGGGTGCTTGATGGCGGCAAGCCGGTGATTTTGGCGGTGCTGCACGACCGCAATGGGGGAACCGAGCGGCATGTGTTCGAGCTGGCCAGTTTGCTGCGCCAGCAGGCGCGCTTTCTGGTGCTACGGCCCGCGCCGAACCAGCGCGTTACGCTGCGGCTGGCGGGCGCGGACGAGGCGTTTGAACTGAGCTTCGCGTTGGGCAGCAACGATGATTTACCCAGCGAAACCGGTATCCGCGACGAGCACGGCGACGATTATGTCGCGCTGCTGGCGATTTTGCGTGCCTTTGGCGTGTGTCACGTCCACTATCATCACCGAATGGGGCATGGCGTGGCGATCGCGCAATTGGCACGGCGGCTGGGCCTGGCTTACGATTTCACCGCGCACGACTACTACACCATTTGTCCGCAAATCACGCTCACTGGGCGCAATCAGGACTATTGTGGCGAACAGGGCGAGTGCTCATGCAACGCCTGTCTCCAATGTTCCTCCGCGCCCGATGGGCAAAACATCGTCGACTGGCGGCGGAACAACGCGGCGTTTTTTAACCGTGCGCGCTTTGTCATCGTGCCCTCGCGCGCCGCATGGGCACATCTGCAATGTCACATGCCAACCGCACCATTCCGGCTGGTGCCGCATACCGACATTGATCCGCGAACGCCGCCGGACGAGCCGCATCCGCCTCGGCTGGAAGGCCAACGCTCTTTGAAGGTCGCGGTGATTGGGGCGCTCAGCGTCATCAAGGGCGCCGATTTGCTGGAAGATGCGGCGGCGGCGGCCAGCAGAATCGGCGCGCCGGTGGAATTCCATCTCTTGGGCTATGGTTATCGCGCGCTCAAGACTCAGCCGAGTGCATACCTGACGGCACATGGTCAATACGCCGAAGCTGATCTGCCGGGGTTGCTGACGTGGCTGCAACCGGATGTGGTGTGGTTTCCCGCGCGTTGGCCCGAAACCTACAGCTACACCTTGAGCGCCTGCCTGCAAGGCGGTTGGCCCGTGGTCGCGCCGGACATCGGCGCGTTCCCTGAACGGCTGGCGGGCCGGAGCTGGACCTGGATTGAACCGTGGCAATCATCGGCGGTGCAGTGGCTGGCGTTTTTCATGGGCATCCGCGAACGGCACTACCTTACCGGAACGCCGCCCGTGCCGCCGTTGCCGGTGTTGCCGGAGCTGCCCGCCAGTGTATTGCCCGGCTTGTCGCCGCGCGATTGGTACGCCGGGCCGTATCTGACCGAACTGCCGCGCGCCAACAATACAGGGGAACTAACGCCCGAACTGCGCGCCCTGATTGCCGCGCATCTGCTGGGTCGCCGCAACGGCGACGCATCTCTCCGGAACCTGCGCCGCCTGACCTTGCAACTATTGGTTCGTGCTCGCGCCTGGCCGCCACTGGCTGGCCTGGTCCGGTCCATTCCATACCGCTGGCAGACGCGGACCAAGAGCTGGTTGCTCAAGTGAGTACTTTGAGTCAACGGGTTTGAAGCCTGAACGTGACTCTCAAGTCAGTAGATTAAGTAGCCGCTGCCGTCATTTGGCTTGTTTGATGACATGCTCTGGGCCAAGCCGATCCAAGTCAAAGCACCGGCAAGGTTGGCGATGGCAAGAAGCAGCAGGTTCGCCGCACACGCGCGAATGATCATAGGAAACAGAACAAACCGTACCATCCGTGAATACTCCCGCCAGTACTGATTGTTTTCCGCCTACGCAACGCCATACTGCGCCCGGTAAGCGGCGACGGCGTCGTAATAGGGCAGGAATTTTTCAGAATCCCGCAGTAGCTGCAACAGATGCGCCAATTGGGCAATGGCACAGACTTCCAAACCCAGTGTCTCGCGCACGTATTGCACGGCGCTCCAAGACACGTCGCGGCCATTTTCGGTGGCTTGTTCCTGCCGATCAAGCGCAATAACCAGCGCGTGCGGCACGGCTTGGGCGGCACGGATGAGCGCAATGGACTCGCGCACGGCAGTGCCTGCCGAAATCACGTCATCGACGATCAACACCCGCCCTTGCAGTGGCGCGCCGACTAACGTGCCGCCCTCGCCGTGATCCTTGGCTTCTTTGCGGTTGTAGGCGAACGGCTTGTTGACGCCCAGGCGAGCCAATTCCACCGCCACCGCTGCCGCCAGCGGAATGCCCTTGTAGGCCGGGCCAAAGATCACGTCGAATTCGATGCCCGAAGCGATCAGCGCCCGTGCATAAAATCCCGCCAGTCGCCCTAGTTTGGCCCCGTCGTCGAACAGTCCGGCGTTGAAAAAATACGGCGACAGCCGCCCCGCCTTGGTTTTGAACTGGCCGAAGCGCAGCACCCCCGATTCGATGGAAAATTGCACGAACTGGCGCGCCAGAGCGTCTTTTTCATCGGCGCTGATTGATGCTGCGGGCCTTTTGTCAGGGCTTGGCGCGCTATTCATTTGGAAGCAACTCCCGGTGTTCAAACTGACCAGTCTCAACCTCAACGGCATCCGTTCCGCCGCCGCCAAAGGGCTGGAACCTTGGCTGGAACGGCTCGCGCCCGATTTTATGGGCGTGCAGGAAATCAAGGCGCAGGCCGATGACGTGCGCGGCAAATTCGAGACGCTGGCGGGACTGAAGGGCTACTTTCACTTTGCCCAAAAGAAGGGCTATTCCGGCGTCGGCCTGTACACGCGCCGGGAGCCTACCGAAATCATGACCGGCGTGGGCGTGCCGGAATTCGACGCCGAAGGCCGCTATGTCGAGGCGCGTTTCGACACGCCGCAACGCAGGTTTTCCATCATCAGTTGCTACTTTCCGTCCGGTTCGTCGGGCGAGGACCGGCAAGCGGCCAAATATCGCTTTTTGAATGTGGTTTACCCGCACTTGCAACGGCTACGGGTCGAGCGCGATTTCATCCTGTGTGGCGATGTCAACATCGCGCACCGCGAAATCGACTTGAAAAACTGGCGCGGCAACCAGAAGAACAGCGGCTTTCTGCCGGAAGAACGGGCGTGGATGGATAAATTGCTGACCGAAGGCGGCTTAATCGACGTGTACCGCCAACTGCACCCCGATACTACAGGCGAAGCCTATACCTGGTGGAGCAACCGCGGGCAGGCATGGGCCAACAACGTGGGCTGGCGCCTCGACTACCACCTGTCTACGCCCGCCGCCGCAAACGGTGCGCAGCGGGCCAGCATCTACAAGGACGAGCGCTT
>JAIRRE010000113.1 GCA_031256125.1 Burkholderiaceae bacterium | reverse complement strand
CTGATGGGCGGCTGGGACAAGGTGGTGGTGCTGGGCTGGAACTTTGAGCCGGCCATCGGCGAAACCATTACCGCGTTCAATGATGCCAAACTGGAGGTGCTGGTGATCCCGCCGGACTTGCTGGATCGCCTGAAAAAGAAAGGCGGCATCGAGGCGTTGCGCGGGCATGTGCGTTTTGCCAGCCTGCAATATGTGACGGTGGAACCGATCCGCCGCTCGCCCGTTGCAGATAACCCCGATCGAGAACGGCTGGATGTCGCGCTGAAAAATTACGTGCTGCTCTCACCCGAAGCCATCAATCTGGATGAGGACAACCGCCGCAAATTGCAACAGGTCGCCAACCGCGAGCCGCTGGCGCTAATCGAATACTGGGCGGTGGACCCGGATTACGACGGGCAGATATTCCGCTCGGTGTGGCAGGATTACCGGGGCAATACCGCCAACGATGCCGATCCGCTGCGCGTGACCACGCGCGCCCAGTTCACCGTGCCGCGCCAGACCGGATCGCGCCGCGTGTGCGTGCGGGTGGTGGACGTGTTCGGGTTCGAGGCCGAAACGGTACAGGTGGTGGAAGGAATCGCGGCATGAGCACTCCATTACCCCTGGCCGCCGCGCTGACCGCCCGCGCTCATGAACTGTGCAAAGGGCTGGAACAGGGTCAGGCGGAAATTCTGGACGGTGTAACGCCGACAACGGCTGAACTGCTGCGCTGGTGGTTTGGCGATGAGGCGTGCGCGGGGCGCGCGGTGAATTTCCACGCCGGGCAGCGGCAGGCAATTTTGAACACCATCGTGGCGCACGAGGCGCTCAATGGCGGGTTGGGAACGCCCGATTTACAAAGCCTGTACCGGGAAATGTGCCCCAGTACGCTGCTGGCAGGCAGCTTGATGGCGGAACTGGCGCAGCCCAAGCACGCGCACCCCAAGTATTGCCTGAAGATGGCTACCGGCACCGGCAAGACCTGGGTGTTGCAAGCCCTGCTGGTGTGGCAGATGCTCAACAAGAGCGCCGCGCTCCATGACGGGCAGGATGACGCGCGCTTTACGCGGCATTTCCTGATCGTTGCTCCGGGGCTGATCGTGTACGAGCGGCTGCTCGATGCTTTTCTGGGCAAGGAGCAGACTGGCGGCGGGCGCGCTTTTGAGACTTCCGACACCGCGCGCTACGCCGAATTGTTCGTGCCGCCCGCCTGGCGCGAGCAGGTGCAGCAATTCGTGCGCGCCAACGTGTGCATCAAGCAGGAGATCGGCCTGAAGGCGACCGGCAACGGCCTGATCGCGCTGACCAATTGGCACGCGCTGGTCGAGGCCGAGGAAAAAGCCGAAGATGAAACCGCCGAGGCCGATGACGCGGTACAGGTTCCCGGCGCCCGGCCCGATGCGCATGTAGTGGCCAAGCAGGTGCTGCCGCTGGCGCCGGGCAGGGCGTCGGGCAATGCGCTGGAGGAACTGGACCGGCGCTGGGCGCGCGGCAACGTGCTGGCATATCTGGCTGAACTGCCCGACTTGATGGTGTTCAACGATGAGGCGCACCACATCCACGAGTTGAAAAAAGGTGGCGAGGACGCTGAGGTCGAATGGCAAAAAAGCCTGACCCGCATTGCCCAGGGCAAAGGCCGGCGCTTTACGCAGGTGGATTTTTCGGCCACGCCGTACAACGAGCGGGCCGGCAGTGGACGCGGCAGGAAGGACAAGCAGTGGTTTCCGCACATCGTGGTGGACTTCGATTTGCAGCAGGCGATGCGCGCCGGGCTGGTTAAGTCGCTGGTGCTGGACAAGCGCAAGGAAATTGCTGCGCTGCCGCTGGACTTCCGCGCCGAACGCGGCGATGACGGCAGCGTGCAGCTTTCCGAAGGCCAGCGGGTGATGTTGCGCGCGGGCTTGGTCAAGCTGCGCAAGCTGGAAGCGGACTTTGCCCGCATCGACCCCCAGCGCCGCCCCAAGATGCTGGTGGTGTGTGAGGACACGACGGTAACGCCGCAGGTGGCGCAATTCCTGAACGATGAAGGCTTGCACGGGGATGACGTGCTGACCGTCGATTCCGGCAAAAAAGCGGAACTGGGTGACAAGGAATGGGAACCATTGCGCCAGCGGCTGTTCGACATGGACCGGCACGCCGCGCCGCGCGTGATCGTGAGCGTGCTGATGTTGCGCGAGGGCTTTGACGTGAACAACATTTGCGTCATCGTGCCGCTGCGTTCGTCGCAGGCGCAAATTTTGCTGGAGCAGACGATAGGGCGCGGTCTGCGGTTGATGTGGCGCGAACGCGATTACGACGACATCAAGCGCGAGAACCGCGAGCGCATCAATAACGGCGAGGAGCCGGGCAGCTTGCTGGACATTCTTTCCATCGTCGAACACCCGGCATTTCAGCAGTTTTACGACGAATTGATCCGTGGCGGGCTGGCGGGCGAGACGCACGATGAGGACGCGGACAGCGCGTCTGCCATCGGCGATTTGATAACGGTCGGTTTGCGCGAGGGTTATGAGGCGTATGACTTTGCCATTCCGGTCATCGTGCGCGAAGCCGAGGAGCTACTGACGCACGCGCCCATCGACATCGAGCTACTCCCGCCGTTCACCGCCATGAGCCGGGAGGCGCTGACCGAATTGGTGGGCAAAGGCGACACCTTTACGTCGCAAGACTTGCAAAGCAGTACGCTGTTCGGCGATTACCGCGTCAATGGCGCGGTGATGAATGTCGGCGGCTACAACGAATGGCTGGCGCGCCTGACGCGCCGCATCGCGCAGGGTTTGCACAACCCGCTGCCCAAAGGCAACCGCGTCGCTGGGAATCTCGACCGGCCCTATCTGCAAACCGACACCGCCTTGCTCGCCGACGCCATCGACCGCTATGTGCGCGAGCGTCTGTTCGGGCAGCTCTTTGAGCCGTTCGAGGACGAAAACTGGCGGCTGTTGCTGCTGGAGCCGGTGGTCGAGCACATCGTCAAAATTTTTGCGCTGGCCCTGATTCAGGCCGAGGAGCGCGGCGGCGCGGATAACGCGCAAGTGCGCTGGCGGCGTTTGTCGGAGGTGGCATCCATTCCATTGCGCGAAAACACCTCGATGTCCGTCGGCAAGTGTATTTACGAGCGCCAGGGCTGGCCCATGCACTCGGGCGGGCTGGAGCGCGCCTTTATCGAATGGGCGCAAACCGACGCGAGCGTGGAAGCGTTTTGCAAAATCCACGAAACGCGCCACGATTTTGCGCGGCTGCGCTATCTGCGCGAAGACGGCCTGTCGGGGTTTTATATCCCGGACTTTTTGGTACGCACAGCCGACGCCGTTTATCTGGTCGAAACCAAGGCACAGCAACAGGTCAGCCATCCCAATGTGCAGCGCAAGCTCAAAGCTGCGGCGGCTTGGTGCGGGCGAGTTAACGCGCTGCCGCCCGATCAACGCGAGGGTCGCGTATGGCATTACGCGCTGGTTGGCGAAGCGGTTTTTGACGATTGGCGCAACAACGGCGCACGGCTGGCTGATTTGCTTGCGGCTTGTCAGGTGCGCGCGGGACACGCGCAGCAGATGGGACTGGGGATATGAAACACAAGAATCCGCCTCGAAATCAGGCAGACCCTAAATAGGAACGAATCAAAAACTTCCTTCTTACAAACAAAGGCTTTGCTCTATTCATTTTCAGACGATAAATTATTTCTGGCATGAATCTGAAGTCAAGTCTATTTTGAATGGCATTAGTTATTTTTAATGGTAGATGTTTTTGGAGAAACTCATGGGGTGCCTCGTTGCTTTGGTGGTCTTGATAGCATTGGGAATAATAGTTACGCACGCTCCAATATGGGTGACTGCAATTATTGTTATTTTTATTGTTATTGGTATTTTATAGGGTTAACTTTTTGACGGCGGCGCAGCGGACAGGGTGATGGGTTCGCGCGGCTCCAGGGCGCTGAAAAGGCCGGGAGCGGCGCTGGGGTGTGCGACGGCGCTGATGCACCGATCAATAAAAACGGCCGTAGCCGAACCCCACCGATTTGCAGAGTCGTGTACTTTCTGGTATCGTTACATGTAACGCAACCGGAAATCGAAACATGACAGCAACATCGGCCCGTGCAAGGGTTCAAAAGCGACGTGCCGCGTTGCGTGCGGCGGGGATGCGCCCGGTTCAGATTTGGGTGCCGGACACGCGCGTGCCGGGCTTTGCGCAAGAGTGTCGCCGGCAGTCTTGCTTGGTTGCCCAGGCCGATACCGCTGATCGTGAGCTTGAGCATTTCATGGATGCGGCTCTTGCCGACCTGTGTGACGGCGATCAAGCATGAAGCGGGGCGATTTGGTGACCATTGCTTTGGCGGGCGACTTCGGCAAACCGCGCCCTGCATTGGTGATCCAGTCCAATCAGTTCGACCAGACAGCAACCGTGACCGTGCTGTTGTTGTCGAGCAAGCTGGTCGATGCACCATTAATGCGCCTGACCATTGAGCCGACCACGGAAAACAACTTGAAAGCGCCATCGCAGGTACAAGTGGATAAGGCTATGACGGTCAAACGCGACAAGCTGGGTGATGTTTTCGGCGCACTGGACGGTGATTCCATGCTGGCCGTAACCCGTTTGCTGGCTGTGTTTATGGGAATCGTCTGATTCGGTTTCGTGTTTTTCCACAGTACGGGCCAACGCCGCCGTAAATGACGCATCCCGCAGATGATGGCCAGGTCGGGCTTTCCCCAGACGTTGACCCCGCGCGCTTGCACCCTCTAAAATTCTCCCCATGCAAATTGATCCCGCCTTGTTCAAGGCTTACGATATTCGCGGCACAACGACCGCGACATTGAATGAATCAGTTGCCGAGGCGCTCGGCCTGGCTTTCGGCACAACGGCTTTGGCCAAAGGAGAAAGCACGGTTGCCGTCGGGCGTGACGGGCGGCTGTCCGGCCCCAGTCTGGCGCAGGCGCTGGTTAAAGGCTTGGTGGCTGCGGGCGTACAGGTGATCGACCTGGGTATGGTCACTACGCCGATGCTTTACTTTGCCGCCAGCACGTTGTGCGCCAGCGGTATTCAGGTCACAGGCAGCCACAATCCGCGCGATGACAACGGCTTCAAATTAGTGCTGCAAGGGCAGGCGCTGTTTGGCGATGACATCACGGCGCTGCGCCGCGCGATTGAAGCCGATGCTTTCGTCCGTCAGCCCGGCGGCGGGGTGCGTCAGCACGATATTTTTCCGGCCTACCGCGACCGCATCGCCAGTGACGTGCATTTGGCGCGATCCATGAAAGTCGCGGTCGATTGCGGCAACGGCGTGGCCGGTGCCAGCGCCCCCGCGATCCTGCGCGCCATCGGCTGCGAGGTGACCGAGCTATTCACCGAGGTGGACGGGCGTTTTCCCAACCACCACCCCGATCCCAGCAAGCCGGCCAATTTGCGCGACTTGCAACGCGCGCTGCGCGAAACCGATGCCGAGCTGGGTCTGGCGTTCGATGGCGATGGCGACCGGCTGGGCGTGGTGACCAAAAGCGGCGAGACGATTTTCCCGGATCGGCAACTGGTGCTGTTTGCGCGCGACGTGCTGCAACGCGCGCCCGGCGCGACCGTGGTGTTCGATGTCAAGTGCACGCAGCGTCTGGCGCCTGAAATCACTGCGGCCGGCGGCGCGCCGCTGATGTACAAAACCGGCCATTCGCTCATCAAGGCCAAGATGCGTGAAACCGGCGCGGCGCTGGGCGGGGAGATGAGCGGGCATCTGTTCTTCAAGGAGCGCTGGTATGGCTTCGACGATGGCACTTATGCCGCCTGCCGCTTGCTGGAAATTTTGAGTCGCCACGCGGACCCGAGCGCCGTGCTGCAAGCCTTGCCCGCCAGTTGCAGCACGCCGGAAATCAACGTGCCCTGCGCGCCGGGCGAGCCGCATCGCGTTGCTGCGCAATTGCAGGCGCAGGCATCTGACCTGCCGGGCGCGGGTGCGCGTGTCAGCGTGATCGACGGCCTGCGCGTCGATTGGCCCGACGGCTTTGGCCTGATCCGCGCCAGCAACACCACGCCGGTGCTGGTGTTGCGCTTTGAGGGGCGCGATGAGGTGGCGCTGCGCCGCATCGAGGCCGATATGCGCGCGCTGCTCCTGCGCGTCAAGCCCGACGCCCGGTTCGATGCCGCCGCGCATTGATATATGAGCGTAGCGCGGCGGCTCTACGACTTGGCCGCCTGGTGCGCGCAGCCGCTGTTTTTACGCAAACTCCGTCGCCGGGGGCGTGCCGAGCCGGGGTATCTGGAACACATCCCGGAACGGTTTGGGCATTACACGCAACCGCGTTTTGAGGTTGACTCCGAATCCCTCTCCCCCGGCCCCTCTCCCGCTAGCGGGAGAGGGGAGAAAAAACAAACCCCTTTCCCGCTGGCGGGAGAGAGGGTGGGGAGAGGGCAGCCGTTAATCTGGATTCATGCCGTATCGCTGGGCGAAACGCGCACGGCGGCCATTTTGCTGGATGCGCTGCGCGCGCGCTGGCCGGAAATGCGCCTGCTGTTGACCCACGGCACCGCCACTGGCCGGGCGGTGGGCGCGGTGTTGCTGCGCACGGGCGATACGCAAGTCTGGCAACCGTGGGATACGCCCGCCGCCACGCGGCGCTTTTTCGCCCGCTTCCGGCCAGACGCGGGCGTGCTGATGGAAACTGAAATCTGGCCCAACCTGATTGGTGAAGGCTGCCGCGCGAAGGTTCCCATAGTCCTTGCCAACGCGCGTCTGTCAGAAAAATCCCTGCGCGGCGCGCGGCGCGCGGCGATGCTGCTGCGTCCGGCGTATGCCGCCCTGTCGGCGGCGTGGGCGCAAACCGAAGCCGACGCGGATCGCCTGCGTCAGGCCGGAGCGCGCAACGTCACCGTATTGGGTAATCTGAAATTCGACGCCGCCCTCGACGCGGTGGCCATGTCGCGGGGGCAGGCATGGCGCGCGGGGCGTGATAAGCCGGTCGTGATGCTGGCTAGTTCGCGCGAAGGCGAGGAAGCCCTGTTGCTTGACGCCATCCGCGCGCAATCTTGTCAATCCGCCATCCAGTGGCTGATCGTGCCGCGCCACCCGCAACGGTTCGACGCCGTGGCCGATCTGATTCGCGCGGCAGGCTGGTCCGTCAGTCGCCGCAGCGCTTGGCCCAATGACACGCCGCCAGCCGCTGACGGCAAGGCCATCTGGCTCGGTGATAGCCTGGGCGAAATGGCCGCTTATTACACGCTGGCCGATGCCGCGCTACTGGGCGGCAGCTTTGCGCCGCTGGGCGGCCAGAACCTGATCGAAGCGGCCGCCTGCGGCTGTCCGGTCGTCATGGGGCCGCACACCTTCAACTTCGATGACGCGGCGCGCCAATCCCAAGCCGCCGGCGCAGCCCTGCGCGCGCCCGACCTGCCTGCCGCCATCGCCCAAGCCGTCGCCCTGATGCAAAACCCGGCCCGGCAAAGCCGCATGGCGCAAGCTGCCCGCGCCTTCGCCGCCAGCCAGCGCGGCGCGGCCCAGAGAATGACGCAGGCGCTGGCCGAGTTGTTGAGGCAACGCTGAACAAATCCCGCGCGACCCGCGCGGACTGCATCGGGTACCTTTTACAGCTTTGTGACCAGTACCTTACTGCGCCGGTCCCAGTTGTATTTGCGCTTGCGCGCTTCGGGCAGCCAGTCGGGATCGACGGACTGGAACCCCCGTTTGATGAACCAGTGCATGGTGCGGGTGGTTAGCACGAACAGGCTCGTCAGCCCCATGGCGCGGGCGCGCTGCTCGATGCGCTTCAAGATTTTTTCACCATCGCCCTGGCCCTGGCTTTGCGGTGAAACGGTTAGCGCCGCCATTTCGCCCGTTTTGGCTTCGGGGTAGGGGTACAGCGCCGCGCAGGCAAAAATCACGCCGTCGTGTTCGACCACGGTGTAGTTGGCGATGTCGCGCTCGATTTCGGTGCGGCTGCGCTTGACCAGGGTGCCATCCTTCTCGAACGGTTCGATCAGTTGCAAGATGCCGCCCACATCGTCGGAGGCGGCCTCGCGCAGGCTTTCGAGCTTTTCATCGACCACCATCGTGCCGATGCCGTCGTGCACGTAAATTTCCAACAGCAGCGAACCATCCACCGCGAACGGAATGATGTGGCTGCGCTCCACGCCATGCTCGCAGGCGATGACGCATTGGCGCAGATAAAAGCCCACGTCGGTCGGTTCATGCGGCGCGGGCAGGCGCGCCAGCAGCGCGCGCGCTTGGGCCAGCGATATTTCGGTGTCGATGGGGTTGTCCTCGGCTTCCGGCTCCAGCGGGCGCACGCGCAAGCCGGGCTGCTCGGTCATGAACACCAGCTTGTCCGCTTGCAGCCCGATGGCCACCGAGGTGGCGACCTCTTCCATCGCCAGATTGAATGCTTCGCCCGTCGGCGAAAACCCGAACGGCGAGAGCAGCACCAGCGCCCCGCTATCGAGCGAGCGGGTGATGCCCGCCAGATCCACTTTACGCACCACGCCGGTGTGCTTGAAATCCACCCCGTCGATGATGCCCAGTGGTCGCGCGGTCAGGAAGTTGCCCGAAATCACCCGTACCGTGGCTCCAGCCATCGGCGTATTGGGCAGACCCTGACTAAAAGCGGCCTCGATCTCGTAGCGCAGTTGCCCGGCGGCTTCTTGCGCGCAGTCCAGCGCCACCGTGTCGGTGATGCGTTGCCCGTGTACGAAGCAGGGTTCGTAGCCCTTGGCGCACAACTGTTCGTTGACCTGGGGCCGGAAGCC
>JAIRRE010000097.1 GCA_031256125.1 Burkholderiaceae bacterium | reverse complement strand
ATGTTTGGATATGGCGACTAAAAAACCCAAGGGCTTGGGCCGCGGTCTGGATGCGCTCCTGGGTCCGACCGTGGCCGAAACGGCGGCGGCGGATGCACAAGCGGCCAGCGGCGCGCCGATGCTGCTGGCGCTCGACGACCTCGCGCCCGGCCCCTATCAGCCGCGTACCCGCATGGACGAAGGCGCGCTCTACGAGCTGGCCGAATCCATCAAGACGCAGGGCATCATGCAGCCGATACTGGTGCGGCGGCGTGGTTTTACAGATTCTGGTGCTATCAATTCAGGAGCGCGATACGAAATCATCGCGGGCGAACGGCGTTTCCGCGCGGCCCGGCTGGCGGGTTTGACCGAGGTGCCGGCGCTGGTGCGCGATGTGCCCGACGAGAGCGCCGCCATCATGGCGCTGATCGAAAACATCCAGCGTGAGGATTTGAATCCGCTGGAAGAGGCGCAAGGCTTGAAACGCCTGGTGACCGAATTCGACCTGACGCACGAACAAGCGGCGCAGGCCGTGGGCCGCAGCCGTTCGGCGGCGAGCAACCTGCTTCGCCTGTTGCAATTGGCGGACCCGGTACAAACCATGCTGATGGCGGGCGATTTGGACATGGGCCACGCGCGCGCCCTGCTGGCGCTTGACGGCGCGGCGCAAATTGCGGCGGCCAACCAGATCGCGGCCAAAAAACTATCGGTGCGCGAGGCCGAGGCGCTGGTCAAGCGCTTGTCGGCACAATTCGATTTGACCGCGCCCCGCAAGAAAAAAACAACCGGGGCGCAGGCAAAATCGGGCGATTTGAAACGCGTCGAAGAAGAACTGGCCGACCACTTGACCGCTCCGGTGGAGGTGCGCGTCAAAAAAACAGCGCGTGGCGGGCAAGTACAGGGCGGCGAGCTGGCGATAGGTTTTGGTTCGCTGGACGAATTGAACGGTCTCATCGAGCGGCTGCGCGCCGCATGAGGTTGTGGAGCACAGAGGGTATCGAACATGCCGGACATGCTGCAACGCAAACATTTATCGGCCGCGGCCAGCCGCGCCGCGCGTATGCCACGAGCGGCCCGCGCCAACGTGGTGCGTATGTGGCGCGCCGCGCGGTACGCCGTGGTGCAATCGCCGCGCTCGTTGTTTTGGCGCGAACTGGCGGCCAATCCGGGGCAAATCGGGGCCATCTGCGCCAGTTCCCCGCGTCTGGCCGCGCGCATGGCCGCGTGGGTCGATCTGTCTGCGCCCGGACTGGTGGTCGAGCTGGGCGGCGGTACTGGCGTCATCACGGCGGCGCTGTTGGCGTGCGGCGTACCGCGTGAGCGGCTGGTCGTGGTGGAGTATTCGCCGACGCTGGCGGCGCATTTGATGCGACGCTTCCCCGGTGTGCGGGTGATCGAGGGCGACGCGGCGCGCCTGACCCAATGGCAGAGCGAGGGCTATTTGCCGCCGGATGCCAGCGGGCAGGCGCAACCAATCCATACCATCGTCTCTGGGCTGCCGCTGTTGTCGATGCCGCACCCGGTACGCGCGCGCATCATCCAGGCCGGCGCGGCGGCGCTGGCCGAAGGCGGCCGGCTGATCCAGTTTACCTACACCTTGCGCGGGCGTTCGCCTTGGCAGATGGCGGACTTGGTCTTGCACCATAGCGAACGGGTGCTAGCCAATCTGCCGCCGGCGCGAATTGATGTGCTGGAGCGATAGGGCTTATGGGGTCAACAGGCGCACATCATCGACCTTGGCCGCCCGGGCATCGAAGGTGTAGAGCGGTCGCGCGTTTGTTGATGCCGCACAGGCTGGCGTGCAGCCAATCGGCAAAATCGGTTGTGCTTTCGGCATAGGTGGACATAACGTCATTCGCCCCTTACTTTTTGTTTATCGTAAAGCAGGCCGCCCGCGCCGCAACACCGCGTGCAGCAGCACCGCGCCGAAGGTGGCCGTGCCGATGCCGCCCAGCGCAAAGCCGCCGAATTTGAGCGTGAAGTCGCCTGTTCCCAGTACCAGCGTGATGGCCGCCACCAGCAGATTCGCGCTGTCGGAAAAATCGACCCGGTTGACCACCCAGATGCGCGCACCGGCAACGGCAATCAGGCCGAAAACCACAATCGACACGCCGCCCATCACCGGCAGCGGAATGGCCTGAATCAGCGCGCCGAATTTGGGCGAAAAGCCCAGCAGCAGCGCGATCAGCGCCGCCACCACGAACACCGCCGTGGAGTAGATGCGGGTGGCGGCCATCACGCCGATGTTTTCGGCATAGGTCGTCACGCCGCTGCCGCCCGCCGCGCCACTGACCATCGTGGCGATGCCGTCGCCGATGAACGCGCGACCCATGTAGGCGTCTAGCTTGCGGCCAGTCATTGCCGTCACAGCCTTGATGTGCCCAAGATTTTCTGCTACCAATATCAGAGCAACCGGGGCAATCAGCAGCGCCGCGTTGGTGCTGAATGCCGGCGCGGTAAAGCGCGGCCAGCCCAGCCAGGCGGCATGGACGATGCCGGAAAAATCCATCGGCTTGCCCCAGCCCAGTCCGTTGGTCAAGATGAAGTAGATCACTGTGGCTGCCAGTAGCCCGGTCAGAATCAGCAGCCGCTGCACCATGCCGCGCGCGAACACCGCCACCAGCGCCACGCTAACGAAGGTCACCAGTTGCATCCAGCTATCGAACGTGCTGGCGGCCATGTTCTTGATCGGCACCGCCGCCAGATTCAGGCCGATGACCGCCACCACCGATCCGGTGACCACCGGCGGCATCAAGCGCTCGATCCAGCTCGTGCCGATGGCTTGCACGGCCAGCCCGATCAGCGCGTAAAACGCCCCGCAGACGATGATGCCGCCCAGCGCCACGGCAATGTTGGCGTTGGGGCCATGCCCCGCGTAGCCGGTGGCGGCGATGACCACGCCGATGAAGCCGAACGACGACCCCAGGTAGCTGGGCACCTTGCCGCCGGTGATGAAGTAGAAGATGAGCGTGCCGATACCGCTCATGAAAATCGCCAGATTCGGGTCGAACCCCATCAGATACGGCGCCAGCACTGTGGAGCCAAACATGGCGATGACGTGCTGCACGCCCATGATGGCCGTCTGCGGCCAGGGCAGGCGTTCGTCGGGCGCGATCACGCCGCCCTGATTCAGTATGTCGGCGGATTGCTTTTGCCAGTGAAACAGACTCATGGCGGTTACTCCTCGTGTTGGGCTATACCCGGCCAAAGCTCCACGCGGTTTGCGTCGGCGTGTCTTCCACTTGGTCGATCAATTTGAGCAGCGGCGTCAGCTCACGGTAGCGCGCCGCCGTGTGCCGGATGTAGCCGATAAAGCGCGGCGCGTCGGCCAGATATTTGGGCTTGCCATCACGCAACGTGAGCCGCGCGAAAATGCCTGCCACTTTCAGATGCCGTTGCAGGCCCATCCATTCCACCGCGCGCCAGAAGCTGCCGAAGTCGCGCGACCAGTCTTCAAAATCCATCAAGCCGAGCTTTCTGGCGCGTTCCCAGTAACGGATGGTGATGTCGAGCACGAATTCCTCGTCCCAACTCAAAAACGCATCGCGCATCAGGCTGGCGATGTCGTAGGTGATGGGGCCATAGACCGCATCCTGAAAATCGAGCACGCCCAAGCGTTGCTCATCGGACCCGGCGGGCGGGACGATCCCGCCGACGCCGGGCCGTCCCAAGTCGGCGGCGGCCCCCTCTGGGAGCAGCGCACCATGCGCAGCAGGGGAGCGTGAGGGAACAATTAAATTTCGCGGCATGAAGTCGCGGTGGACGAACACTTGCGGTGCGGCCAACACACGCCGCACGATCAAGTCGAACGTCTGGTTCAGCGTTTCGCGCAACGGCCCCTGCACTGCCACGCCGCGATGCTGCGCCAAATACCAGTCCGGGAACAGTTCCAATTCGCGCCGCAACAGCGCCTCGTCATATGGCGGCAGAACATCGGGCTGGCTGGCCTGCTGCCACGGCAACAGCGCATCGACCGCTTGCAAATAAAGCGACTGATACGCCGACGGCGCGGCGGCGGCGCGCTCCGGGGCAATCACTTCCAGCATCGTTTGCGCGCCCAAATCGGTCAGCAGCATGAAACCTTGCGCTTGATCCCACGTCAGAATGCGCGGCACATTCAGCCCCGCCGTTTGCATCAGCCCGGCGATTCGCACAAAAGCTGCGCAGTCTTCGTGTTCAGGCGGCGCATCCATGATGATGCGGCTTTCGCCCTCTTGCGTATCAACGCGGAAATAGCGCCGGAAGCTGGCATCCGCCGAAGCCGGGCGCACCGTATTCGTTCGCAACCGCTGCGCGTCGGCCAGTCCCGCCAGCCAAAGCGCGAATGCGCGCGCGCGCGCCGGGTCATTCCAAATCAAAACATCAGACATGATGGGCCAGCACTGTAACCTGACTGGCTGGCCCACACCTTTGTCGCCAAAATCGGACAAAATCAGGATAAATTATTCCAAGTCACTTGACGGGCGCTATTTTTGGGCATAATACTCCTAGTGTGGCGGTCTTGTCTCTCACCAGCAAGAATGAGGTGAGGCCGAACGCACAAGCCTTGCGGTGAGCACCTGTCAGTTGCCTTTCCCGCCAACGGCCTGCCCTCCAAGGGCAAGTGGTTGGGCGTATGGTGAAAGCGTTTTGCGGACTCCATCGCGTGTGTCTTTCCTGGAACTTTGTGGAGTCTCTTTTTCAGTATCATGGGCAACAAACTCTATGTAGGCAACCTGCCTTACTCTGTGCGCGATGAGGATCTGGCGCAGTCTTTCGGCCAATTTGGCGCCGTCACCAGTGCCAAAGTCATGATGGAGCGCGACACCGGTCGCTCCAAAGGCTTCGGCTTCGTCGAAATGGCCTCCGACCCCGAAGCGCAAGCCGCCATCGAAGGCATGAATGGTCAGCCCATGGGCGGACGCAATCTCGTCGTCAACGAAGCGCGCCCCATGGAACCGCGTCCCCCGCGTAATTTTGGCGGCGGTGGCGGCGGTTATGGTCGCCAAGGCGGCGGCGGTTATGAAGGCGGTGGCGGCGGCTACGGCGGCGGTCGCCGTGAAGGCGGTGGCGGCGGCTACGGCGGCGGTCGCCGCGAAGGCGGCGGTGGCGGCTACGGCGGCGGTCGCCGCGAAGGCAGTGGCGGCTACGGCGGGCAGGACGGGGGCTTTCGCAGCCCCTACGGTTCCGGCCCGCGCGGCGGCGGCGGTGGTCGTCGCCAAGGCGGTAGCGGCGGCTACGAAGGCGGCAGCAGCGACAGCGAATATTGATCGCCGCGCGGCTGCAACCCATTGCACCCAACAAAAAGCGCCCTGCGGGGCGCTTTTTTATTTCAGCAACACCACGCGCTAGCGCTGTTTCGGCCCAAGCCTATACAAAAACTCCCCTCGCCCGCTCGCGGGGGAGAGGGGAAAGTTCGCGCCATTTACCCTCTCCCGCCCCTTCGGGGCACCCTCTCCCGCAAGCGGGAGAGGGATGATCTGTCGTGCACGCAGGGTCTGTGGGCGCTTGCGGCAAAACCACTCTAAGCATTGCCTTCAACGGCAGTTGGCGGGAACGTATTTGGCGGGCAGGCCGCCGTTTAGAGCGGTCAGTGCGGTGTCCACAGTCGCATTGGCGTAAGCCACGCCGGAGGAAATACAGGCCCAATCCAGCGCGCCCGAATCGGCGCGTTTGGCCAATTGCGTGCCCAGCGGCATGGCCCCGTTAACGCCGCTCCCGGCCCCGTTTTGCACATAGGGCCGCATTTGCACCCCCCGGCCCGATGCCGACGGGCCGGTGGCGTTCCCATAAGTAATCGTAATAATGCCCGAGGGCGAATCGGAAGGGGAAAGCTCCGGGCAGGTTGCGCTCGGCGCGGCGGAATCGAAACACATCGAGGTCACGTATCGGGTGCTCAAGCCGGTGTTGTTGGCCCGTGCGTTCCATTGTGATTCGACGAGATACAAATCCGTGTCGGTGGCCAGCGCATCGGCCGCCACGGACAGTTTGGCGCTGGTCGCCAGGTTGATCCCCTCCGATACGCGGGTGCGAATCAAGTAATCCTGATACGCGGGCAGCGCCAGCGCGGCCAAGATGCCGATGACGGCGATAACCATCATCAGCTCGATGAGCGTGAAACCGCGCGCCAGGGTTTTCACGATGCGAGGCCGGGCGTTCGGCGTTGACGGCGCGCACTTTTCCTTCGCCTGACCTCTGTAGGTAGAAAATTTTACGATTCGTTCAAATTTTTGA
>JAIRRE010000314.1 GCA_031256125.1 Burkholderiaceae bacterium | reverse complement strand
CTAGCGGTGCGCCGCATTTTGAAGGACTATGGCCAAGGCCAGCAAAAGCTGCCGGTCTACAAGATGCCGCACCTGCGCGGCTGGTCGGTGGCTGGGCGACAGGCTTGGTTTCCTGCCGTCGGGCGGCACGAAGTGCTGGTGGCCGATACCGAAAGCTGGAATCTGACGGGCCGCGTGCCGGTGGCGGGTCAGCCGATATTCGTCATCGCGCGCCCGGCGTCGCGGCAGGTCTGGAGCACTTTCGCGGTACCGGACTACAACCAGGTACAAGTCATAGACACGCTCACTCAGCGCGTCATCAAGACGCTGAATCCGGGCCACGCCATATTGCACATGGAATTCACGCCGCGCGGCGATGCGGTGTGGATCAGTTGCCGCGACGACAACCGCGTGCGCGTGCTCGACACCCGCAGTTTCGAGACGCTGGCCAGTCTGGAAGCGCCCGAACCCAGCGGCGTATTCATGACCGCCCGCGCAACGCGCATCGGTTTTTGAAGCGGGCCATGAATGTCCCGCCGGATTTACTCAACGATTGGCAGCACGGCTTTCCGCTGTGCGCGCGGCCTTACGCGGAACTGGCGCGGGTTACGGGTCTCGCCGAGGCCGAGGTGATGCAAACACTGCGCGGCGCGCTGGCCGATGGCCGGGTGAGCCGCATCGGCGGCGTATTCGCGCCCGAGGCGGGCGGCGCGGCGCTGCTGGTAGCGATGGCGGTGCCGCAACCCCGCATCGAGGCCGTGGCAGCGCGGGTTTCGGCGCATCCGGGCGTCAACCACAACTATTTGCGCGAGCATCCGCTCAACCTGTGGTTCGTAATCACCGGCAGCGACGTGGCGGCGGTCGAATCGGGCGTTGCCGAGCTGGAAAGCGCCTGCGGCCTGCCCGCGCTGCGCTTGCCGCGGGTGCGCCCTTACCGAGTCGATTTGGGCTTTGACCTGCACAGATCGCCTGACGATGGCGCAGCGCAGCAAAAGCCGCAGCGTTCCGCTAGCACGCCGATTCCAGCCAGCGAATGGCCGCTGGCACGGTGCGCCGAAGCAGGGCTGCCCGTCGTTGACCGTCCCTACGCGGCTTGGGCTGATGAAATCGGCTGGAGCGAGGCTCAAGTGATCGCGCGCCTGCAAGCCTGGCTCGATGCCGGACAACTCAAACGCTTCGGCGTGGTGGTGCGCCACCATCAACTGGGCTGGGCCGCCAACGCGATGGTGGTATGGGATGTGCCCGACGGCGCGGTCAATGCCTGCGGGCTGGCGCTGGCCGATCAACCCGGTGTAACGCTGGCCTACCGCCGCGCGCGCGCCGCTGGCTGGCCCTACAACCTGTATGCGATGGTGCACGGCGCGCAGCGCGATGCGGCGCAGGCCGTGATCGAACGCGCCACCTGCGCAGCGGGTCTGACGCCTTATTCGCGCGCGGTTTTGTTTTCCACGCGCTGTTTCAAACAGACTGGCGCGCGGCGTTTCCGGGGCTGGGACGCCACGTCCGCCACCGCGCCACAACATGAAATGAGCCATGCCTACACATGATGACCTGCGCCTGATCGAGCATCTGCACGGCAGTTTTCCGCTTGCCGACCGGCCCTTCGCCGAAGCCGCCGCCGCGCTCGGCTGGAGCGAGGATGAATTGATCGAGCGTCTGCGGCGGCTGCTGGCGCACGGCGATCTGACGCGCTTCGGGCCGCTGTTTCAGATCGAGCGCGCGGGCGGGCGTCTGCTGCTGGCGGCCATGGCCGTGCCCGAGGCGCGCTTCGATGCCGTGGCGGCGCAAGTCAATGCCCTGCCCGAAGTCGCACACAACTACCGCCGTCAATCTGCGCACCCCGAAGCGCCTGATGCGACGCCGCTCAACATGTGGTTTGTAGTCGCTGTTGAACAGGTGGAACAGGCCGGCGCGGTGCTGGCGCGCATCGAAACCGAAACCGGGTTGCCGGTATGGGCCTTTCCCAAGGAGCGCGAATTTTTCGTCGAACTGCGCTTGCCGCTATTGCCGCAAACCTCGCCGCAAGAAGCCTCGCCACAAACGCCATCGCAAGACCAGCCTTCGATATCCGCCGCGCCGCTGGACGACCTCGACCGTCGCATCATCCGCGCCACGCAAGCCGGGTTGCCGTTGGCGCGGCAGCCTTATGAAGCTATCGGCGCAGCGCTGGGCGTAAGCGGCCAGCAGGTGATCGAGCGCCTGCGCGCTATGCTGGCGCGGGGGCTGATCCGGCGCATCGGCGCGGTGCCCAACCACTACCGGCTGGGTTTTACCGCCAACGGCATGAGTGTGTGGGACGTGGCCGACGAGCGCGCGGACGAACTCGGGCGCCGCATTGGCGCGCTGCCTGGCGTCAGCCACTGCTATCGCAGACCGCGGCACACGCCAATGTGGCGCTACAACCTGTTTGCCATGCTGCATGGCCGCAGCCGCGCCGAAGTCGAGCAGCAGGCCGAGCGCATCGCCGCCATTCTGGGCGAAGCCTGCCAGGCGCAAGACATTCTTTACTCCACCGCCATCCTCAAGAAAACAGGCTTGCGGATCGCTTGAATCGAACCCTGCCGCCATGCTGCGTTTGAGCCTATACCTGCGCGAAATTGCCGCTGCCGAACGCGACAGCGCGTATCCTGCCGCGCCCGTGCGCCGCCACGATCCGGCGGCGAGGAACGCCCTCGGTCGGCCCGGCCCGGTGGTGATCTGGAACCTGACCCGGCGCTGCAACCTGACTTGCAAGCACTGCTACGCGCTTTCCGCCGAGCACGCCTATCCGGGCGAATTGAGCACCGCCGAAGTGTTCCAGGTAATGGACGACCTGCGAGCCTTCGGCGTTCCGGCGCTGATTCTCTCGGGCGGCGAACCGCTGCTGCGGCCCGACCTGTTCGAGATCGCCGCACGCGCCCAGGCGCTGGGCTTTCATGTCAGCCTTTCGAGCAACGGCACGCTGATCGACGCTGAC
>JAIRRE010000284.1 GCA_031256125.1 Burkholderiaceae bacterium | reverse complement strand
CGGGCTTCGAGTGCTACGCGCGCCTGATCGAACTGGTCGGCCAGGACGATGAAGCGGACCGCGCCCAAGCCCGCGAGCGCTGGAAACATTACGCCGAGCGCGGCTACGCCATCACGCGACACGACCTGGCCGCGCGCCAATGAAGGGAGAATCACAATGCCATCAGGGGACGAATCATTTCGCGCCATGGAGTTGGAGCTTGAATTGCCGCAGCCCGCGCCAGCTACGCCTCAACCGCCGTATGTGCCGGTGCTCAGCGAGGTCATCGGCGGGCGGTCGGCAGCGCCAGTATCGCCAGCGCCTCCCGCCGCCGCGCCTGTGTTCGATCCGCGCGATGCTTTGGTGCGGGCTACTACGCAAGCCGTGCTGCGCACACTCGGGCCAGAATTCGAACAGCGGCTGGCACAAGCCATGTCGCGCGCACTGCACGAGCAACTCCAGGGCCTGCACACCCGGGTGCGGCAAACGCTGGCGCGTGAAGTACACGCCGCTGTCACAGCGGCATTGAAGCCGCCTCAGCCTAGCTCCAGCAATAATACACCTTCCCCACGCGCAACCGTGTAATAATAAAATTTCATATTTGTGAGGTGACGAAAATAGCCCGGCAGAGTGGGGAAATAGGTAGGTAGGTTTGTAGATGGGGTTTACGGCATGGATCAATTATTTAAGTAATACGCGTACATGGATTTATTGGTCAAAATCCATGTGCGGGATTTTTAATAATTGGAGCCAAAAATGGCAACAAACGTTTGCGATCAAATAATAGATGAAAAATTCATAATTGCAAGAGTTGAAACATTTGATCAGTATTTAAATGTTTTAAGAAAAAATAAACTTGATTTTCAAAGTGATCCGCCTATTTTATTCCGTGGACAAAATAAAAATTGGCCTCTTTATGCGAGTCTAGCGCGTCTGTGGTGTGCTGGAAAATTTAAAAATTATAATTATAAAAAAACAGAAAAATCTATGTTTGATGAATTTAAATGTGGAGCAAACGGATGGATTGCAGGTGAATTATCTGACTGGGATTGGCTGGCACTTGCGCAGCATTATAAATTACCAACTAAATTACTTGATTGGTCTGAAGATCCATTTGTAGCTCTGTGGTTTGCCTTATGGGAGTCAAAAGAAGAAAATAGTGTGGTGTGGGTGTTTCAACCCAAGCGTAGGTGGTTTCTTTTACCGAATGTGGATCGATCTTTGCTTTCCCCATTCTCTAGTGGAAAGGCGGAATTTTGGGTGGTTCGTCGCGACAGACCTTGTCCATTTTTTAGAACAATAGCTTTTAAACCAAATTATAATATTTATAATATACGCCTTCGTAGGCAATTCGGTTGTTTTGTTCTTCATGAATATATAAGTGATGAAAATGGGTTTATTTCATTGAATGAGCACAAAACATTTAATAAAGGCCTCAAAAGTATAGAAATAAATACAAATTCTGGATCTAGATTAGAAATACTAAACGAGTTGAATAAATACGGAATTAATGAAAAAACAATGTTTTATAAATTTGATTTCGACGAACATTTGGAAGAGCTAACCAAAAAGATAAGAAATAAATACAGCGAAGACTCTAAAAATTAAATTAAAATTTATTATATTTGTAAATTACGTCCATGCCATCGCCCCGCGCGCAACCCCAGCGCCAGCCGCCGTTCGACCGGCAGCGGCTCGTTATGCAGCCAGGCGGCGAGGATTTCGCCGCACAGCACGGCCAGCGGCAGACCGCGCGCGCCCAAGCCGGTAAGCAGCCAGGGCGTGGCCAGCGGGTCACCGGGCGCGTCAGGCGCGTTTTGCGCGGCAGTCCACGGGCCGACCAGCGGCAGGCGGTCGGGCACGGTGCAACGCACGGCAGCCCATGCGCGGACGCGCCCCGCCGCGAATTGCGGCGCTAGGTGCGCGGCGGCGGCGGGCAGGAGTTGGGCCAAATGCGCGAGATTGGCCGCGTCGTCGGCCTCGCGCAGCAGCGGCTCAGGCTGGTCGCGCTCGAAGGTCGAACCGATGATCCAGCCGGGAGCGAAGGCGTTGCCGCGTCCGTCGTCGAGCGGGACGCCGGCAACCAGACTGCCATTGCCGTTGACTGGCCAAGGCGGGAAACCCTCGGCACAGGCGTCGGGCATTGGGCCGTAAGCAACTTGCCCGCGCAGTGCCTGCAACGGGGGCAACGGCGCATGGGTATGGGTATGGGTATGGGGATCGGCGCTGGCGCGCATCAGGGCTAGCGTATCGAAACCCGCCGCCAGCACCAGCAGGTCGGCGTCGGTCAGGGTTTGACCGGCGGCGTTGAACAGCCGCCAGCGCGGGGCGGATGCTGCGGCGCAGGTCAGCCGCTCGAAGCGCGCTACCGCAACGCCGCCGCGCCATTCGATCTCCGGCTGCGCCAGCATGGCGCGCACCAGTGCGACGGGGTTGATCCAGCCTGCTTGTCGATGCCACAACGCCGGGTAACCGACATCAATGGCGGCGCGTATCTGCTGAACCGCGCGTTCGGCGGCTGTGCCGGTCAGCGGTGCGGAGAGCGGCTGGCAGGCTGATTCAATTCTTTCGTCCAAAGCCATTCGCCATGCTTCGGGCAGACGGCGTTTGCCTGGCAGGTGGCGTTCCAGCACGCCGTTTTCAGCCCAGTCATTGCGGTTTAACCGGCCTGCGGCGAACAGTTGCCGGGCGCGCGCGACGGTGGCGGCAACGCCCGCGCGGGTCAGGCGCGATAAGGGCCGGTCGTCGGGCGAGACGTGCGGCGCAACCACGCCCGCCGGCAAGGCGCTGGCGCCGTCGGCGGGAGTTGCACCACGCGCCAGCACAGTGACGCGCCAGCCGCGCGCCGCCAAGGCATGGGCGACAGACGCGCCCGCCAGGCCCGCGCCAACGATGACAGCGTGGCCCGGCGGGGATGCCGCGGGCAGGGGACAGGGTTCATCCGGCCAGCGCCGCTCGCGCGGCTGCCAGCGGGGCGCGTAACGAGCGTGCAACGCATGGCGTTTGGGCGGCAAGCCCGGCACGCGCTCGACCGCGAACCCGGCACGCGCCAGGCGTTCGCGTACCTCGGCGGCGACGCACCAGGTTGCCAACCGGGCATCCCGTCGAACCAAGCGAGCGATGGCGGCGATGACCGTTTCGCTCCACATTTCGGGGTTTTTTTGCGGTGCAAAACCGTCCAGGAAAACGCTGTCATAGCGTCCGGTCAGTTGCGGCAACATGGCTTGCGCGTCGCCGATGGCGAGCGTGAGTTGCACGCGCCCATCGGCCAGTTGGATGCGGTGCAGGCCCGGCAGCAGACCGCGCCACTGCGCGGCCAGTTGGCGTGCCAGCGGCAGCAGTTCCGGGAACGGCGCGGCGCTTTTCAGCAGATCATCGGCTTCGGGCGGAAAGGCTTCGACCGCGCTGTAAAACAGACGTGCCGGTTGTGCCGGATCGCACTGCCAAGCGTGCCATGCGGCCAGAAAATTCAGCCCCAGGCCAAAGCCGGTTTCCAGTATTTGCCAAACCGGCTGATGTGCCCACCGTCCGGGCAGATCGCAGCCGGAGAGAAACACCTGCTGCGCCTGCTCCAGCCCGCCTCGGCGGTTTACGTCGCCGCTGCGATAAATATCGTCAAAACGCGGGCTGACGGGAGTGCCGTCGCTTTGCCAGTGGACAGGGGATGTCATGCCGTGATTTGTATCACCGCTGCGGCGCAATCCGGATGGCAGGCGCTTTATCCTGTCGGTGGATGCCGTTTGTTTCCTGAACTCACGCCGCCAGCAATATCCGCAACATGCGCCGCAGGGGTTCCGCCGCGCCCCACAGCAACTGGTCGCCAATGGTGAACGCGCCCAGGTACTGCGGCCCCATCGCCAGTTTGCGTATGCGCCCGACGGGAATGCCGAGCGTGCCTGTGACCGCGACGGGTGTGAGGTCGCGCAGCGTGGCCTCTTTGTTATTAGGCACGACTTTGACCCAGGCGTTATCGGCGGCGATCATGGCTTCGATGTCGGCCACCGGCACATCTTTTTTCAGCTTGAACGTCAACGCCTGGCTGTGGCAGCGCATCGCGCCCACGCGCACGCAAAAACCATCGACCGGCACTGCCGGGCTGCCGAAGCCTTCGCCCTGACCGAGGATCTTGTTGGTTTCGGCCATGCCTTTCCACTCTTCGCGGCTGACGCCATTGCCTAAATCCTTGTCGATCCACGGAATCAGCGACCCGCCCAACGGCACGCTGAAATTGGCCATTTCAGCGGGGGGCAAGGCGCGCTGCTTGGCGATGATGAGTCGGTCGATTTCCAGGATCGCGCTGTTGGGGTCGGCCAACAGATCGCGCACCTCGGCGTACAGCGTGCCATAT
>JAIRRE010000277.1 GCA_031256125.1 Burkholderiaceae bacterium | reverse complement strand
ATCGACTTCCCGCATCAGCGCGATCATTTCCACTGGCGCGAGCCGGTAATTAAGCGGCATACCCACCAACCCCGACTTGGCAAGCGCAAAGTAGATTTCGACCACTTCGGCGCGGTTGGTGCTCAGAAAGGCCACGCACTGGCCTTTGCGCAATCCCAGGCCGAGCAGCGCGTTGGCCAGGCGGTTGGCGCGTTCGCACGTTTGCGCGAAGGTAAAACGCCGCCCGGTGGGCGCGCATAAAAGCGCCTCCTTGTGGGGATGGAGCATCGCGGCGTAGTCGATGATGTCCCCCACCCGCGTTTGTCCGAGAGCCGAGTGATTCATGGTTGTCTCCAATTCGTTTTCGAGGTATTCCGCGCCCTGCTTGGCGGGCGCGAACTCCGATTGATTTACCCATGAAAGCCGTCAGGAAAACATTTTCCCCCCAACGCCGACGCGGTGTCAAGCGCAAGGTTGACAGCGGCGCACAGATACTGGTCCGAACCAATCGCTTTATGCGATTTCCCGCACCGTATCTTCCGGTAACTGGTCGATTTCAGTGAGCAGGCGGGCCAACGCCCGGCCTGCGGCTGCGAGGAGCGCCTGACCATCTTCAGGCCGGGCAGCGCTGGCATTGCCTACCGCTCCGGCTGGGTTGAGGTCTTGCGCCATCCACGCGAATTTGGCGCTGCCGCCGTTGCCCAGAACGGCGTAGCGCCGCGCACGTTCGGCGGAGGTGGAATCGAAATTGGACGCTTGGTCCATACGCACCAGATCGGGCCTGAGGGCCAGCATCATGGCCGTTTCGATTTGCCCGGCGTGGATGCCAAAGCGCCGTTCCTCCAGCGTGAAGCGGGCGAGCAAATCGCGCCCGGCGGCATCTTGCAGCGGCAGCCGATCCCAATTGGGCACGCTATAGACCAGCATTTTCAGCCGTGCGCGCAAATCGCGCGCTACCACGTCCAGCAGGCCGGTGTTGCCGCCGTGGGTGTTGAGCAGCACGAGCTTTCGCACGCCGCTGGCGGCCACACTTTCGGCCATGTCCGTCCACAAACGGATCACGGTTTCGGCCTTGAGCGTCAAAGTGCCGGGGAAAGCCGCGTGTTCCGGGCTGTAGCCCACGCGCTGCACGGGCAAAAACAGCGCGGGCAAATCGTCCGGTAAATCAGGAAAGGCCGCCCGCACGATAGCGTGCGCGATGTCGGCATCGACCGACAGCGGCAGATGCGGGCCGTGCTGTTCGGTGGCGGCCAGCGGCAACACGGCGATGGCGCGCGCGCGGTCAAGCGCGGCGAAGTCGGCGGCGCTCCAATCCGACCACCAACGCGAACGCGGCGGCGCGGTGGCGCCGAAGGCGGGTATGGCTGGCGTGCTGCTGTCCACGGTTACCCTCCCCCGCGCTTTCAGCCCCTGGCCCCGTACATCCACCCGCGCGACCACGGCAGCACCTGCGCGGATTGGCCGGCGCGGTGGCACAGCACCTGAAAGATCGACACTTCGTCGTGCTCGAAGGCCCATTGGCAGCCCATCAGGTAGATGCGCCAGATGCGCCAGCGTTTTTCATCGACCAATTGTCTGAGGCGTTCGGTTTTAGCTTCAAACGCCTCGCTCCAGCATTGCAGGGTGTGCGCGTAGTGGCGGCGCAGCCCTTCCACGTCGATGGCTTCCAGCCCCCCTTCCTGCATCGTGGTCAGCACCGTGCCGATGTGTGGCAGCTCGCCGCTGGGAAAGACGTATTGATTGATAAAGCGTGCGCCACCGTCGCTGTCGTCGCTATTCCATTCGCCCGTCGAGGTAATGCCGTGGTTGAGCGCCCAGCCTTCGGGCGTGAGCAGGTCGTGGATGGTTTTGAAATACGCGGGCAGATTCTTCAGCCCCACATGCTCGAACATGCCGACGCTGGTGATGCGGTCGAACGGGCCGCGCACATCGCGGTAATCCTGCATGCGGATTTCAACCCGGTCCTGCAAACCCGCGGCCTTGACGCGCTCGGTGGCCAAATCGAACTGGTTTTGCGACAGCGTCACGCCCACGCATTGCGCGCCGTATTGCTGCGCCGCCCGGATCACCAGCGCGCCCCAGCCGCAGCCGATGTCCAGCAGCTTGTGCCCCGGCTGCACGCACAGCTTGGTGAGAATGTGGTCGATCTTTTTCATCTGCGCCTGTTCCAGCGTTTCGTCGCCATGCTCGAAGTAAGCGCAGGAATACACCATTGCCGGGTCGAGCCATTCGGCGTAGAACTCATTGGAAACGTCGTAGTGATACTGGATGGCTTCCTTGTCTTGCGTCTTGGTGTGGCTGACGGCGTTGGCCACCTTGTTAACCAGCCGCTGCACCAGCCCGGCCGATCCGCTGGTCAGGTCGACTTCGGACAGGCGGTGCGCCAAGTTCAACATATCCTGCAATGTGCCCTGTACGTCGATATGGCCTTCGACATAGGCGCGGCCCAGGTTGTCCAGCGTGGGCGAAAGCAGCGCCGCCGCGCCGCTGGCATCGAGCACGTCCAGGATGACGGCGGGCGTGTCGAATTGGCCGAGCTTCAGGCCGCTGCCACCCTTCCAGCGCACCAGCAAGGGCAAATCGAAGCGTTTGCGCAGACGCTCCGCCCACGGGCCTAGCGCAGCGGCCAGTGCTGAATCAGTTGAAAGCTTCATCGAAATTCTCCATGTCACCCGGAGCAGGCAGCGTTGCAAGTGCACCCGGGCAGTAAAAACAAACGAACATGCGGTATGGGAAACTCACACCCATTTTCACGCCGCCGCGCCGCGCAGATCGCCCAACCGCTTGTTCGGGGCTGGGAACTTGGTTGCCGAGCGGGACATCACAATGCGTATTTTCCGTCTTCTTCAACCATGCCTTTTGCGCGCCCCCTGTTTCGCTTGTTGCTACTCATCATGACGCTGGCTGCGCTGGCGCCTGGCTGGGCCGCCGCGCAGATCGAATCCACCATCGTCAAAACGCCACAAGTCACGGCGGAACTGCTGGCCTACGCGCCGCAAGGCGTGCCGGTCGGACAAATGCCCAAAACCGAGGCGGATGGTCAGGACGAAAGCGCCACCCCGGTCTGGGTCGGGCTGCAACTGACGCATCAACCGGGCTGGCACACCTACTGGAAGAACTCCGGCGACTCTGGCGAGCCGACGCAACTGGAGTGGACGCTGCCACCGGGCGTGATGGCGGGCGACATCGCCTGGCCGCTACCGCGCCGGATCGCCATCGGCAACCTGGCCAACTACGGTTACGAAGGCACGGTACTGCTGCCGGCGCCGTTGATCGTGACGCCGCAATACCGGCCCAGGCCGCTGGACAACGCGCTGCCGGTACACCTGAAAGCCACCTGGCTGGTGTGCCAGCGCGAATGTATTCCGCAAAGCGGCGAATTCGACTTGCGGCTGCCGATCGCTGGTTCCACGGCACTTTCCGGGCCGGTCTTCCAGGCCGCGTTTGCAGCGCAGCCGCGGGCGTTAGCGGATAGCGCGGCGCGCGCCACTGTAAACGGCCAGCGTCTGCAACTGCGCGTGACGGGGCTGCCGAAGCATTTGCAAGGAACGCCACTGACGCTATTCCCGGAAACGCCGGGCATTTTCGTAACGGCGGCCACGCCCGTTCAGCCCGGCGCGGTGCTGGACGCGCGCACTTGGCGGCAAGCATGGCAGGGCACAGTGTGGATGGCCGATTTGCCACTTGCACCCGACCGCGTCGATGCGCCCGCCACGTTGCCGCTGGTGCTGGAGGCGGATAACGCCAGCCACTCGCAGGGCTGGCGTGTCCAGGCACCGGTTGATGGTGCGTGGCCGCCTGCTGCGGCGCGTGCCCAAGCGCTACCCACGCTAGCCCCATCAACGCAAGCCGACGCCGAGGTCACACAAAACGCGCCCAGTCGTGCGAGCGCCAACGTGTCGTGGCGTGTCTTCCTGTGGGCGCTGCTGGGTGCATTCGTGGGCGGACTGTTACTCAACCTGATGCCGTGCGTGTTCCCGATACTGGCCATCAAGGTGTTGGGCTTTGCGCGTCACGCGCAAGACCGGCGCGCGCACCGCTTGAGCGGATTGGCCTACGGCGCGGGCGTGGTAGTCTCGTTCTTGCTGCTGGGCGCGCTGATGCTGGCGCTGCGCGCGGCGGGCCAGCAGCTCGGCTGGGGCTTTCAATTGCAATCGCCCGCCGTGGTGGCGGCGCTGGCGGCGCTGTTCACGGTGATCGGCCTGAACCTGGCAGGCGTATTTGAATTTGGCCGCTGGCTGCCCAGCCGCGTACTGGCGCTGGAAGCGCGGCACCCCGTCGTCAACGCGCTGCTTTCCGGCGTGCTGGCGGTAGCCGTGGCTTCGCCCTGCACCGCGCCGTTCATGGGCGCGTCGCTGGGGCTGACCATTGCGCTGCCGAGTGCGATGGCGTTGATGCTGTTCGCCGCCATCGGCATCGGCATGGCGCTGCCGTATCTGGCAGCGGGCTTTATTCCCGGTGTCGCGTGGCTGTTGCCCAAGCCCGGCGCGTGGATGGAAACGCTGCGGCGTTTGCTGGCCTTCCCGATGTTTGGCACGGTAGTCTGGCTGGTCTGGGTGCTGGGCCGGCAAAGCGGACTCGACGGCGCAGCGGCGCTGCTGGCGCTGCTGGTGGCGCTGGCGCTGCTGCTGTGGGCGTTGGCGCTCACGGGCCGCGCACGAATCGTCATTACCTTAATTGCACTCGGTGTTCTGGCCGCGATGTGGCCCGTTGCCTGGCCGCTGGCGGTTAACCTCCAGCCCCTGCCAGCAGCTGCATCATCGGCAGGAAACGCCCCCGCCGGACGCTGGCAGCCCTGGTCGCCCGACCGCGTGCAGGCCGCGTTGGGCGCAGGCCATCCGGTGTTCGTCGATTTCACCGCCGCCTGGTGCGTGACCTGTCAGGTCAACGAAAAAACCACCTTGGCGCGCGCCGATGTGCTGGCGATGCTCGATGCGGCGGGCGTACAAACCTTCCGCGCCGACTGGACGCGGCGCGACACCGCCATCGCCGCGCAGCTACAGCGCCTGGGCCGCAGCGGCGTGCCGGTCTATTTCCTGCAAGCGCCGGGCAAGCCGCCGGTGGTCTTGAGCGAACTCATCAGCGAGCAAGACATCAGGACAGCGCTGGACAGGCTTTGAAGATCGGCGCAAACCCGGATTTAGTCTACTGGCGTGAAAGCCGAACCGACCATCTGCTGGTCTGGCGCAAGCGGTTCCAGGCGAACGATAGCCAATGACAGGTTATCGCCGCCGCCCATGGCGCGTGCGCGTGCCTCGCGCACCAGTACCCGGCTGGCCTGGCGCGGCGGCAGGGTAGAGATTACCAGGCCCAACTCCTCGGCGGTGAAGTAGTGCCACAGGCCGTCAGAGCAAGCCAGCAGCGCTTCGCCAATTCGCAGGCGCGGGATGCGGTGCACGTCCAACTGCGGTTCCCGCTCCGACCCCAGGCAGCTGATGAG
Source organism: Burkholderiaceae bacterium (assembly GCA_031256125.1). Lineage (GTDB taxonomy): Bacteria > Pseudomonadota > Gammaproteobacteria > Burkholderiales > Burkholderiaceae_C > Ottowia. The sequence goes on along the minus strand of JAIRRE010000277.1, from coordinate 1,652 downwards.
CACGTTCGATTGCGGATGCCGGGCCGCTTCCTCCTCGGTCAGTTGCCCTTGATCGACCAGCGTTTGCACATAGGAATGATCCAGCGTGCGCTTAATCAGCGCGTTGCCGCGAAAATGGTAGATGCGCGAATCGCCCGAGTGCATCCAGACGCATTCACCGCCCGGGTTGATGATGAAAGCGGCGACGGTACTGTGCGGTTCCTGCTGGGCGAGCACGCCCGTGAGCCGGATCACTGTATGCGCCTGGTTGGCCATTTGGCACAGCAGCGTTGCCGCGTTATCCACGCCGGGCAGGTAATACTCGAACAGTTGCCGCGCCGTAAGCACGACCTGGTTGCTGGCTTTGCGCCCGCCGGTGCGCCCGCCCATGCCATCGGCGACCACGCTCATCACGCAGCCGTTGGCGCGGGGGTGCGCAAACAAAGCAACCTGATCTTGCTGCTGCGGACGATCGCCCTGGTCCAGGCCGATTGCGGCGCTGAGCCGGTAGCCTTGGGGTATGGCGCTGCCGGGCGCACGCGGGAGGCGCAGGCGGTGGAGCGGGCCGGGAGGCTGACTGGGCATAACGTTCGCACGAGGTTAAATTAACCGTTTATCAAGACTGTTTTGATTTGAGACACAAACCAAGGTTATATTATCAAATAAAAATGTCAATATATTATTAGCGACGACTAATGCATAAGTAAATTCACATTTACCGAGATGAGAAACTCTGTACTCTGTTCACGCGCTCTGACGGTCCGCGCGGATAGCTTTTCGGAACATGACATAACGCGCCCCGCGCCGGCGGGCATCGTGCTGATCCAGGTGTGGACGCGGCAACGCCGCCAACCGCCCGCACAGATGCCAACCCGAAAGGTTGTGCCCAATCACGGTCTACCCTGCCCCCGCCAAGATAGAGAAGTATTGCATGCCGGATAGTAATTTCGATCTAACCGCTGGTGTCGAGGCAGTTTTCGCGGCGGGCGGCGCACTGGAGCGCGCCACACCGGGCTTTGCTTCGCGCGCCGGACAGGTGCAATTGGCGCGCGCGGCGGCCTGTGCCTTCGCCCGCGGCGGCGCGCTGGTGGCCGAGGCCGCGACCGGCGTCGGCAAAACCTACGCCTACTTGATTCCGGCGCTGCTTTCATGCCAGCGGGTGCTGCTTTCCACCGCGACTAAAACGCTGCAAGACCAGTTATTCGGCCGCGATCTGCCGCGCCTGATTCAGGCGCTGGGCGTGCCGGTGCGTACGGCGTTGCTCAAAGGGCGCGCCAGTTATGTCTGCCCGCATCGGCTATCGTTTGCCGGGCAGGCGCTGGCCACGTATGAAGCGCATCTGCTGGACCAGATAGCGCGTGTCCAACGCTGGGCGCACTTGAGCGATACCGGCGATTTGGCCGAACTGCCGGCATTCGATGAGCGCTCGCCGCTGGCGCCGCTCATCACCTCCACGCGCGAGAACTGTTTGGGCGCTGAGTGCCCGCAATTTCGCGCCTGCCCGGTCAACCGCGCGCGGCGCGCGGCGCTGGCGGCGGACGTGGTCGTCATCAACCATCACCTGTTCTTTGCCGATCTGGCGATCCGCGAATCGGGCATGGCCGAGTTGCTGCCCACAGTACACGCCGTGGTGTTCGACGAGGCGCATCAACTCAACGAAACAGGTGTGCAGT
>JAIRRE010000100.1 GCA_031256125.1 Burkholderiaceae bacterium | reverse complement strand
AATTTTTAGATGATTTGGTGATAATGAAGTCGCCGGCATTCTTCATGTAGCCGCATCATCGTCATGAATTTACATCAATTTCGCTTCGTGCAGGAAGCCGCGCGCCGCGATCTGAATCTGACCGTGGCGGCGCAAATGTTGCATACCTCGCAGCCGGGCGTCTCCAAAGCCATCATCGAGTTGGAGAGCGAACTGGGTATCGACATCTTCACCCGTCACGGCAAACGCCTCAAGCGCATCACCGAACCGGGGCAGCGGGTACTGGACTGCATCGCCATCATTTTGCGCGAGGTCGGCAACTTGAAGCGCATTGGCCAAGAGTACAGCGCACAGGATACAGGTACCCTCTCAATCGCCACCACGCACGCGCAAGCGCGTTATGTGCTGCCCGGGCCGGTCACCCGGTTGCGCGAGCTGTATCCCAAAGTCAACATCAAACTGCACCAGGGTTCGCCCACCGACGTGGCGCGTTTGGTACTCGACGAGGTGGCCGAAATTGGCATCGCCACCGAATCGCTGTCCGATTTTCCCGATCTGGTCACGCTGCCGTGCTATGAATGGCAACACGTACTGGTGCTGCCCAAGGCGCATCCGCTGGCGCGCAAGACGCGCCTGACGCTGGAAGACATCGCGCCCGAGCCGCTGGTGACGTATCACCCCGCCTACACCGGCCGCACGTGCATCGACCACGCTTTTGCCCAACGGCATCTGCAACCGCGCATCGTGCTCGAAGCCATCGACTCGGACGTCATCAAAACCTACGTCCAACTCGGACTGGGGCTGGGCATTGTGGCCGAAATGGCGGTCAAGGAAGACCTCGCTTCCACTCTGGTAGCGCGCCCGCTGGGACAACTGGTGGGCAAAAATTTGGCGCGCGTGGCCGTCAAGCGCGGCGCGTATCTGCGCGACTTCACTTACCGCTTTGCCAGCCTGTTATCGGACCGGCTGGACAAGGATTTGATCCAGATGGCGATGAATGGCCATGTCAACGATTACGAGTTGTGATGCCCCATACCACTCCGATCCAAGCGCCGGCTTTCCCGTCCCGCCTGCCGGGAGTCGGCACGACCATTTTTACCGTCATGAGCGCGCTGGCCGCCGAGACAGGCGCGGTCAACCTGGGACAAGGTTTCCCCGATTTCGGCTGCGACCCCAAGCTGACCAGTTTGGTCAACGACGCCATGCGCGAAGGTCTCAACCAATACCCCCCGATGAGCGGTGTGGCGCCACTGCGCGCGGCTATCTCCGGCAAGATTGAACGTCTGTACGGCCACCGCTACGACGCGGAGCGCGAAATCACCGTCACCGCCGGAGGCACGCAGGCGATCTTCACCGCCGTGCTGTGCTGCGCCGGGCCAGGCGATGAAGTGATCGTGCTGGACCCCTGCTATGACTGTTACGTGCCGGCTATCAAAATGGCTGGCGCCCGCGCGGTGCGGGTTCCGCTCACGCCAGGCACGTTCCGGCCCGACTTTGGCCGCATCGCCGCCGCTCTGACGCCGCGCACGCGCCTGCTCATCAGCAACACCCCGCACAACCCCGGCGGCGCAGTCTGGTCGTCAGCAGATATGCGGGCGTTGCAAGACATGCTGGCTTCTACCGCCGTGCTGTTGCTCTCCGACGAGGTGTACGAACACATGGTCTACGACGGCGCGCGGCACGAAAGCGTGGCGCGCTACCCCGGCTTGGCGGCGCGGGCGTTCATCATCAGCAGCTTCGGCAAAACCTACCACGTCACCGGCTGGAAAATCGGCTACGTGGCCGCGCCCGCAGCCCTGACGGACGAACTGCGCAAGGTGCACCAGTTCAACGTATTCACCGTCAATACGCCGATGCAGCACGGCATCGCGCGCTATTTGCAAGACCCCGCGCCCTATCTGAATCTGTCGGCCTTTTATACCGAGCGGCGCGAGCGCCTGCGCGCCGCGCTCGCCCGTACCCGTCTGCGCCTACTGCCTTGCCAAGGCACTTACTTCCAGTGTGCCGCCTACGACGGCCTGTCGATAGCGGAGCGGGATTTAAATGAGGCCGATTTCTGCCTGTGGCTGACCCGCGAAATAGGCGTCGCGGCGGTACCCCTGTCGGCTTTTTACGGGAACGCATTCGACCAGAAGATCATCCGCTTTTGCTTTGCCAAAAGAAACGAAACACTGGATGAAGCAGCGCGGCGGCTGGCAAGGCTTTGAACGTAGTTCCTACCCGTGATGGCTTCATGCAATCGCGGCAGACACCGCGTGGCTGAAAGCCGATTCCAGGAACCATAAACGGGCTTCAAGCTCCGGCATCTTTCAGCGCCAAGATCATAGTCTTTGATATTTGACAAAAGACTATCGCACATGGGTGCGCAAAATTTGAAATTTTTGATAGAATAATCACGCCGTCATCGTTTAACATAGACGGTGACAAAATAGTAACAGATTATGTCAATTGTTACAGGAAATAACAAAAATGAAACTCGGCGCCTTGATTGTTCTGTTTCATCCCTCCGACGCGGAACTGGGTTGTATTGACGCCGTGCGGCGCGCTTGTGATGCCTTGATTGTGGTTGACAACACGCCTGAACCCGATCCGCGCGCGCAAGCCTTGGCTGCGCGCGACGGTTTTACTTTGCTGCATTGTGGAAATGTGGGTGGCATTGCTGGGGCGTACAACGCCGGGCTGGAAAAGCTTTTCCCCGATGCCGATGCCGTGGCCCTGTTCGATCAAGATTCAACGATACCCGAGACTTTCTTCCCCACCATGCGCCGCGTCTGTGCCGAACTGCCAGAGGCTTTTCTCGCGGGGCCGCGTATTTTCGAGGAGAATGCGCAGCGTTTTTTTAGGGCTGGAGCGATGAAGACCAACGGCCTCATTCTGTGGCCATTCCGGGTCAACCCCAATGCAACGGTTGAGCGGTGTGCCT
>JAIRRE010000248.1 GCA_031256125.1 Burkholderiaceae bacterium | reverse complement strand
AGGCTTCATAGAGCGGCTCCAGCACATTGAGCGCGGCAAACAGGAAAGCGCCGGAGCCGCAGGTGGGATCGAGCACGGTGATGCCGTGGCGGAATTTCTCGTTGGATTTTTCCGGCACGCGGCCGACGATGGCTTGCCAAACAGCGCGCAACAAATCAGGGCTGTTGGTGGTGGTGATGACATCCTGCATGAACTGGCGGATGTTCAGATTCAGCGTGATGAGGTCATCAGAAGATCGGACTTCGCCATTTGCCAGCTTTTCGCGCACGGCAAGGCAACGGTTACGTCTGTCCACATATTCGCGCCAGGTCTCCGTCGGCAATGTGCCGCGTTCATTGGCGGCAGTGTGGAATACGGCTTCGCCGAGGTTGTAACGTTTTTCGAACATGCGCGCCTTGGCATCGTTCATGCCGGTTTGCACGAAATCAGGCAAGGCGGTTTCGGGGACGGTGTGGCCGTTGGCGTCAATGACGCCGGTTTTCATCGCCGGGTAGATGTATTTGCCCGGCTCCGTTTTCAGCAGATTCCACACCGAGGCATCGCCATCGAAAGCCACCTTGCAACGCTCGCGCGCCTGTTCCAACAGGTGTGGAATGACAGTGTTCTTGCTGATGTATTCGGTGATGTCTTCCTTGGTGTAGTAGGCCCCCATCTGCTTTTGGTTGATGTACTTCTCGAAGATGTAGCCCAGCACGTCGGGGTTGATTTCCTTGTCGTTCCCCAGCGGGCGGTTGTCCAGGTGCCATTCCCACGCATCGAAAAAGGCGAACAATTGCGTAAAAGCTTCGTCTGGCACATCGATGCCTGGGTTGGCGGCTTCGAGTTCATGCACGTCAAACAGGCCACCGTTGAGATAGGGCACGTTGCCGATGAGCCTGGCGAGGTCGGCGGCGCGCACGCTCTCGGGCTGCCCCAGCCCTTCGTGAAACAGACGGCGCAGGAACATCCGATAGAAGCTGTGGAAATTGCCTTTGCCCGCCTGCGCCTGTACTTGCGCCAAGCGGGTTTGCAGGTAGTTGGCGTCGCCATCCAGAAAGCCTTTTTTCTGGATGAAATAGACGAACATCAGACGGTTGAGCATCAACGAGGCATACCATGCTTTGTCTGCCGTTTGTTGCAGCCCTTTGATGAACTTGGCAAAGTCATCGTGTTGGGCTTTGAACTTGTCGTAGAAACGTTTGGAAATTTTGTCGCGGTCAAAGGCGTCGCGCAGGCGAACACTGACGAGGAAGGTGGTTATCGCTTCTTCTTCGCCCAGTGCGAAATAGATTTGAGCAAGTTTTTGCCGCAAGGCTTCGCCACTTTGCCCCTTGTACCAAGTGAAAGTGCGCGGTGCGCTGGGCTGACCGGGCGCGCGCAGAACCCACAGCCATGTGAGCATGGTTTCGCCCGCGTCAGCGAAAACGAGCAGATGCTCGTGCGCGATCTTGGCGGCTTCGCGCTCAATGTCGAGCCGCACAGAGTGCAGCGGAATCTTGCCCGTAGCATCTGGCGAGCAACGGAACACGGCAACGCCGCGTTTGTGCGCCAGTTGGGTAAGGATGTAGTTCTGCCCTTCGGCGGTGAGGGATTGGGGTTTCAGCGTGGGACTGTCCCAGCCGAGTTCGTTGAACAAGGCGCCCAGATTGAATTCACTGAGCAGCTTTTGGAAACGTGCGGGATCAATGGTCATTTTGGGTCCCTCCCGTCAAACCCATGGAGCAGATGAGCCTGGGTTCGCGTTGCTGTTCCTCATCTTCGACGATGCACAGGCGGCTGTCTTCGCGCAACGAGAGAACCAGATCAATCAACGATTGATCGCTAATGCCTGCCTTGATCTGGCGGTTGAGCGTATCAGTGGCGGACTGATAGAGCGGGTAGCGGTAGATGTCTTCCTGCGCCTTGTCGATGCGGCGGATGTACTCATCGGTGATGAATAGGTCGCGCGTGTGGCCTTGTCGTTCGCGCCAGCGTTTGATGCACTCGTAGGTTTTGAAGCGTGCGCCAGAGGGGCGGCCCAGCGCGCCGCCGGAAGATTTTTCTTCTTCGGCGATCTGCGTCATGCCCTGCTGGGTGAGGGCATGGTGGTTGTCGGCGCGCGGCAGCGCGGGGGTGTTTGCCGCGCAAGCGGCGGCTTTGAGAATGGCGAGTTGCGATTGGGTGACGCTCTGGCCGGTTTCATCGACCCACGTCAGCGCATCGTTGCCCTGCGCGGTGCGCAGATAAACCAGAACGCCGTTGGGTGCAGCGAGCGTTGGCGCGTGAGCCTTGGTGGCATAAACCACGTTGGGCAGGGCTTCGATTTTGGCGGTGAGCGAGGGATCGGCATCGGTAGCATTTTTCCAGATTTGCCAGGCGTAGGAAGCCAGATCGACCTCGGTGTCGCCATCGTCGTCGAGGATGCCGTTTTTCTCGGTGTACAGATCGCGGATCAAAGCTTCTCCATCATCGCCATCATCGTCGAAAAAGGTTTCGTCGGAGCCGACGACTTCGGCGTTTTCGATCAGGCGCTGGCGCACGCGGGCGCGTAGGCGGATGATCCGTTCGACGCCATCGGCGGGCACAAAGGAGTAGCAGAGGATGGTGTCGGCCTGTTGACCAATGCGATCCACGCGGCCTGCTCGCTGAATAAGGCGGATGATGGCCCAGGGCAGGTCGTAGTTGACGATGATGTGCCCATCTTGCAGGTTCTGGCCTTCGGAGAGCACGTCAGTGGCAATGAGCACGCGCAGTTCGTCGGACTGCTTGATTTGCTCTCGCTTGCCATTTGATTCCGGCGAAAAGCGCCATGCCAGCAATGTAGGGTCGGCACTCCGGCCGGTAGCTTCTTCCACCTTCTTGATGCCGCGTGCTGCGAGTTGCGCTTTCAGGTAACGCGCGGTGTCGGCGAACTGAGTGAATACTAGCAATTTGTCCTTGAGGTGTTTTTCGTTGATGAGCGCAATCAATGCGGCGAGCTTGTTGTCGGTTTCGGCGTTCCACTCGCCGCAGAGCTTGAGCACGTTCAACAGGGATTGCGCATCAGCGAGCAAATCCTTGGCGAGCTTCTTGGTGAAGAGTGCGCCGGGCAGCCATTTGAAACGGGTTTTCAGCGGGCCGCTGTAGGCTTCATACGCCTTGGCAGCGCGCTCGCGATAGTCCGCTTCGATGCGCAGACCATTGCTGGTGGTGGTATCCGCCTCCTCGTCACCCTCGTCATTGGCAAGCAAGCCGTCCGGGTCTTCGTCGTAGTGGCGTGTGTCGAGCAGTTCGGCGCCTTGCGTGCCAAGTGGAACGTCCTGCCCGTTTTCGATGGCGTGCAGAACGATGAAGTTGCGCAGGATGTGGCGCTCGATAGAGAGAATGAAGGCAGGACCTGCGCTTTCCAAGCGCTTGAACAGGTTAGTGCGACAAAAGCCCATCAGTCGCGTACCGGCACGTGACAGAGCATCAATGACCTTGGTTTGTTGCGGTGTGGGTGGCGTTTTCGGCTTAGGGGCGAGGTATTGGCCCAGTCCGTAGCGCGGCAGGCACAAGCTATTGATGGCGTTGACGACATTGTTGCCATAGAAGCGCGCATAAGGGTCAGCAGGGTTGGTCTCGTCGATCTTGAAGCCGAGGTTCTTTGGCACCCGCGTGGGGAAGTAGGACTTTCGGCCATCGGCAAACAGCAGGTATTTGCCGCGTTCGTCCTGTTTGGCGTAGTTCTGCATGATGAAGCCGCGCGTGCGACGCACCATGTACAGGCGCATGAGTTCGCGCCAATCGTCGGGAATCGCGCTCTTCTCGAAAGCAGCCAATGTGCGCACGCCGCATTGATGGCGGCGAATGAATTCGTGTTCGCCACCAAGCTCTGACAGCAGATGCTCAGGCCGGACACCAAGGTCGGCATTCTCATTGAGGAACAGCGCTAGTTGCGCAGAAAGGTCAAGATAGGTTTTGTTGTAAGGCGTAGCCGATAGCAGAATGGTCAAGCTCTCGTTGCGCTCGATGTAGTCGCGGATGACTCTCCAGCGTTTGCCCTCCCGATTGCGCAGGTTGTGCGATTCGTCAATCAGCACCAGACGGTAGCGGCGCGTTTTTTCCGGCAAATCCGAGATGACCTTCGATAGCGGCAGTATTTTGGCGAGCAGACGATAACGATGTACGTAGTCCTCCCACATCGGCACCAGATTCTTGGGGCAAATGATGAGTGTTTCGGTGTGATAGTCGTCCTCGAAGACTTTGGCCAGGGCAGTAGCTATCAGCGATTTGCCCAGACCGACTACGTCACCGATCAGTACGCCGCCGCGCTTGTTTAGATGGTGGGCGGCAATCTTGACAGCGGCAGCCTGAAAGTCGAACAAGATGTCGTTGAAGATGGCAGGAATGCGAAACTCGGACAGGCCTGCCCGTGCTTCCTGCGCGAGATGGTAGGCGATCTTGAGATAAACGTGATAAGGCGGCAGCAAACGTTCTCCGGCCCAGCTTTCGTCGATGATGTCGGCCAGTTCTTTCGAGATGTCGATGCACCAGCGATCGCACCAGCGGTCTTCAAACCATTTGACCAGTTTGTTGCAGGCATCGTGCTCCAGCACATCAACGTTGAGTTCGCCTTGCTTGGCCAGACCCGCAAGCGTGAGATTTGAACTACCGAGGAAACCTGTGACTGGGTTGTTGGCATCCCGCCGATGCAGCAGGTAGAGCTTGGCGTGCAGTGGATGCCGGAGATAAACTTTGACAGTCAGCTTGTGATTGTGGATTTGCGCGGCAAGTTGGCGCAGCGTAGCTTCATCGTCGTTGGACGGAGCGCCGAAAGTGAGTTGCTGACGGAACTCTTCGGCGATGCGGCGCTTTTCGCGCAGCGCGGTCTGGTTGTCCAGTGCTCCATCGTCGTCATGCGTTCGCAATGCGCGGCGCAATTCCTCGCTGGACGTGGCTTGCATACCGACCAGCAGGCGGCATAAATGCCCGTCGCCGCCTGCCCAGTGGTCAACGTATCCCGACAGATAACGCCAGCCGCGCAAATTGAAGTAGCCGACGCAAAAATCCGCGTGTTCGGCGACATCAAGGGTTTCTTGCAGCGCGGGCAGCAGCGGATTTTCTATGTTGTCGAAAATTCTTGGCATTACTCTTTCTCAATCTGACGGTTTTTCATTTGATTGAAATTC
>JAIRRE010000190.1 GCA_031256125.1 Burkholderiaceae bacterium | reverse complement strand
CACACTGCGCGAAATAGGCACGGAAACAGAACGGCGGCAGACTTTAGGGCGTGGCCTGCGCTTGCCGGTGGCGAAAACCGGCAAGGGCTATGAGCGCATTGCCGATCAAGACATCGCTGTTCTCACCGTAATTGCCAACGAGTCATATCAGGCGTTCGCGCAAAACCTGCAAAACGAATACAACGCGGCAGGCGTTGCAATCGGCCAAGTGCGGCCCAATGAATTCGCCAAGCTGTTGCGGTTAAACGCAAGCGGTGCAGTCACAGATGAGATTTTCGGTTACCAATGGTCGCTGGAAGTGTTCCAGCATCTTGAAAATAGCGATTTTATCAAGGAAGGCAAGGTAACCTCGAAATTTTTACCGGATACGGAAGATTTTTCTCTATACCTGCCAGATAAGTTCAAGCCTTACGAAATAGACATTATTGGATTGATTCACCGGACAAATATTGAAAAATACGTCAAGCCCAAAAGCAAACGGGCGTTGCGCAAGTTCAACAAGGGGCTTTATGCAACGCCGGAATTCGAGAAGTTCTGGAATACGATCAGCCAGAAGACAACGTATCGGGTAACGATTAAGCGCGACGAGCTTATCAATAAAGCCATCGCCGCCATAAAAGAAGCGCCCAAAATTGAGCCGCTGTGCGTCGAAATAACCCGCGCGGGCGTTAAGGTGCTGCGCGGTGGCGCGCAAGGCCAGGTGCTGGGTACACGCATCGCTGAACTGAAAGGCAGCTACGATCTTCCTGATATTATCGGCGAACTTCAGGAAGCGACTTCGCTGACCCGCAAAACGCTGGGTGAAATTATCGCTGGTAGCGGCAAGTTGGACGAATTCATCGGTAACCCAAACGATTTTATCGCAATGACGAGACGTTGCATAAAGGAGGAACTGACGAAAATCTTGGTTGAAGGTGTTGAATATGAAAAAATCGGCGGTTCACTCTATGAATTACGGGAGCTGCAAGCCGATGGGCTGGAGGAGAAAGAGCGTTTTCTCGACCAGATGTATCAGGTACAACACCAGAAAAAGACTGATTTCGATTACGTTGTTTATGAATCTGATGTGGAGGAAAAGTTTGCCAAATTACTTGATGGCAGAGAAGACATCAAGCTATTCATGAAACTACCAAAGAAATTCAAAATTGATACTCCGGTCAGTATCTATAATCCGGATTGGGCCATTATCAAACATCAAGATGGCGAAGACCATATTTACATGATTCGGGAAACCAAGAGTACGCAGTCAAATAGTGAACTACGTCAATACGAACCCTATAAAATCAAATGCGCCCAAAAGCACTTCAAGAAAATTAATGTCAACTATGCCCGTTCGACACCGGAACGCTGGAGTCTGGACGAGCAGTTAGTTTGAGACGGGCTGTTGTTGATGCCTTGCCTGAAAACGAAGCGCTTTGTCGCCCGCGGTATGGCAGACTCACCCGTTTTCCCAACCCACGGCATCCATCCGCCAACGCATGTCCGAAAGCAGTTCTTTTCAAGCCTCAACCATTACCGAAATCATCGCTGCGCAGATCGCCGCCGAGTTGCAGGTGCGGCCCGCGCAGACGCGCGCGGCGATTGATTTGCTCGACGGCGGGGCCACTGTGCCCTTTGTCGCGCGTTATCGCAAGGAAGCCACCGGCGGGCTGGACGATGCGCAACTGCGCGAACTGGAAACGCGCCTGGCGTATCTGCGCGAACTGCACCAGCGCCGGGCGGTGATCGTCAAGAGCATTGAAGCGCAAGGCAAGCTCACGCCGGAGTTGCGCGCGGCCATCGAGGCGGCGGACACGCGCCAGGCGCTGGAAGACCTGTACCTGCCTTACAAGCCCAAGCGCCGCACCAAAGCGCAGATTGCGCGCGAGTTCGGCATCGAGCCGCTGGCGGATGTGCTGTGGGCCGATCCGTCGCGCGATCCGCAAACCGAGGCGCAAGCCTTCGTGCGTACCGAAAAGGGCGAAGGCGGCGAAGATTTCACCACCATCGCGGCGGTGCTCGATGGCGTGCGCGACATTCTGGCCGAGCGCTGGGCCGAGGATGCGGCGCTGCTGCAAACGCTGCGCGAATGGTTGTGGGCCGAGGGGCTGTTTACGTCCAAGCTGGCGGCGGGCAAGAACGAGGCGGATGCCGAGGTGGCGCGTTTCCGCGACTACTTCGACTACCGCGAACCGATCGCCCGCGTGCCTTCGCACCGGGCGCTGGCGGTGTTCCGGGGGCGGCAACTGGACATGCTGGATGCGCGGCTGGCGTTGCTGGTGGAACCGGAACCGGGGCAGCCTTCCATTGCCGAGGGCCGTATCGCCTTGCAACTGGGCTGGTCGCATCAGGGGCGGCCCGCCGACGATTTGCTGCGCAAGTGCGTGACGTGGTGTTGGCGGGTCAAGCTCTCGCTGTCGATCGAGCGCGATTTGTTCGCGCGCTTGCGCGAGAGCGCGGAGCAGGTCGCCATCCAGGTCTTTGCCGATAACCTGCGCGACCTGCTGCTGGCCGCGCCCGCCGGGCAAAAGGCGGTGATGGGGCTGGATCCGGGCATCCGCACCGGCGTCAAGGTGGCGGTGGTCGATGCCACCGGCAAGCTGGTTGATACCGCCACGGTCTATCCACACGAGCCGCGCCGCGACTGGGACGGCAGCTTGGCGACGCTGACGCGCCTGGCACATAAGCACGGCGTGCAACTGATCGCCATCGGCAACGGCACCGCCAGCCGCGAGACCGACAAGTTGGCCGCCGACTTGATCGCGTTGCTCAAAAAACAAGACCAGCCTGCGCCGGAGAAAGTCATCGTCAGCGAAGCGGGCGCGTCGGTCTATTCCGCCAGCGCCTATGCCAGCGAGGAACTGCCCGATGTCGATGTCAGTCTGCGCGGCGCGGCCAGCATTGCGCGGCGGCTGCAAGACCCGCTGGCCGAGCTGGTCAAAATCGACCCTAAAAGCATCGGCGTGGGCCAGTATCAGCACGACGTGAACCAAAGTGATCTGGCGCGTATGCTGGACGCCGTGGTGGAGGATTGCGTCAACGGCGTGGGCGTTGATCTGAATACCGCCAGCGCGCCATTGCTGGCGCGCGTTTCGGGCTTGTCCGCAACGGTGGCGCGCGCCGTGGTGCGTTGGCGCGAAGCGCACGGCTCGTTTGTCAATCGCCAGCAACTCATGCAAGTCACTGGCCTAGGGCCGAAGAGCTTCGAGCAAAGCGCCGGCTTTTTGCGCATCCGCGGCGGCGACAACCCGCTGGACATGACCGGCGTACACCCGGAAACCTATCCGGTGGTCGAGCAGATCATCGTGCAAACGGGTCGCCCCATCGACCAGATCATGGGCCGCGCCGACTGGCTCAAAACCTTGAAACCGGAGCCATTCGCCACTGGCAACTTCGGCCCCGTGACGGTGCGCGACATTTTGGTCGAACTGGAAAAACCGGGCCGCGATCCGCGCCCGGATTTCAGGGTTGCGCGTTTCAATGAGGGCGTGCAAGACATCAAGGATTTACAGCCCGGCATGGTGCTTGAAGGCACCGTCAGCAACGTCGCCCAATTCGGCGCGTTCGTCGATCTGGGCGTGCATCAGGATGGGCTGATCCACGTCAGCCAGTTGGCCAACCGCTTCGTCACCGACGCGCGCGAGGTGGTCAAAACCGGGCAGATCGTCAAAGTGAAAGTGCTGGAGGTGGACCTGGCGCGCAACCGCATCGGCCTAACCCTTAAACTCGACGCCCAGCCTGCGCCGCGCGGCCTGGAAAATCGCCATGAACCGGCCAGTCGCACGCAACGCCAGCCGGACCGGATGCGCCAAGACAACCACGCCACGCCGACCGCGATGGCGGCGGCGTTTGCCAATTTGCGGCGCTAAAAATTTATCTGCCATTCATAGTCAGGTTCATCTATGAGTGCTTCCAACAGCGATTCCCATAGACCTTTGTCGCGCCAAGGGGCACCGGTGCGCAGTATCGAGAAGATGGTGTTGATGAAACGTCGGCCATCTTGGACAATACCACTCTAGGCACCTTTGCGCCCAAGCAGGTGCGCTTGGAGCAAAGCCCAAGTGTGATGGTCGATGTCGTGGCGACAATGGGCGGACAGTTCTTTACAGGCGCTGTTGTGGGATAAATTCATGAACCGAACTTTGCACAGTTTGTTTGATTTGTCAATCTCATGACGGCACTATCTAGGGGCGCAGACGAGCTCTGAAAATCCGATTTGGGCGCTGCGCGCGCGTGCAAAACGGTTTGGCGGCGTGCCCAAAGCCTCATTTTTGACATCTATCGAGATCAATGAGCTTCAAACAATGGGTTTTGAACTCCCTCCTTAAGGCAACGCTAAACAAGTCCCTCGCGGCTGTGACTTATCCTGGTTTTTGGCGTTTCTCACTTCGTTCCAAATGCTCTCGCTACCACTTATCATCCGGTATCGCTGCGCTTGTGCTGCCCAGACATCCCGTCCAAAATCCAAGCGCGCCCGCGCGCGCAGACTTATTCAGTGTTGCCTTAAACGGACAGTGGACAGGATACACCGCACGGCGGTATGATAGTAGCCATGTGCTTGTTGCGGTCATCGGTCATGCAGAATCAGCGTAATGGTATATGCGCCGCGGCGTGTTGTCGCTTTGCTGCAAAGGGACCGAGGAATCTTTGTTGTATCCGATGTGATTGGCCTTCCGATCTTCGCCAACCCGATATTTGTTGCCACCAAGATGAATAACAATCCTCCAGAGCCTGATTCTTCACCTAGGACTGCGGCGACCAATCTTCCTGCGGCGTTCGGGGAGTTCGAGGTCAAGGGCATCCTGGGCAAAGGGGGCTTTTCCGTAGTCTATTCGGCGTGGGATCGCCTCCTGAAGCGTCCCGTGGCCATCAAGGAGTACATGCCCAGCGCCATAGCGGAATATCTGCCTTCCGGCGTGGTGATGCCCAGATCCCCAAAAGAACAAGAGACCTTTAAGGCAGGCTTGGCCAGTTTCATCAATGAGGCACAACTGCTGGCCAGATTTACGCATCCGGCGCTGGTGCATGTCTATCGCGTCTGGGAACAAAATCACACCGCCTACATGGCCATGCAGTACTGCGATGGCCAGACCTTAAGCGAGATCAGTCAATCCGATCCGACCAAAGTCAAGGACGAGGGCTGGCTCAAAGCCACGTTCGCGCCGATCCTGGACGTGCTGGAATTGTTGCACTCCCAGAACTGTTTTCACCGCGACATTTCACCGGACAATATTCTGATTCTGCAAGGCGGGGGGCCAATTTTGCTGGATTTTGGATCGGCGCGCCAAATCGTTGGCGGCATGACCCAGGCGCTCACGGTTGTTCTGAAACCGGGCTTTGCGCCGATTGAGCAGTATGCCGATGCCGACAACTCGGGTATGCAACAAGGGCCTTGGACCGATATCTATGGCGTGGGGGCAGTACTGTATTACCTGCTCATGGGCAAACCGCCTGTCGCATCGGTTGCCCGGCTGGTCAAGGATCCGGTAGGCAAGCTGGCCGACCACCCGGAGTTAACCGGCGTGTCCCGTTCTTTCCGGCAAGCCATTGACCGCGCCCTGGCTGTTATACCGAGTCAGCGCATTCAATCCATTGCGGAGTTGCGCGAAGCGCTGAAACTGCCGACCTACAAACCGGATGGGCAGTTCGGCATATCGCCCAGCGCGCCCATCGAAGTTGTCCAGGGGGATTCCAGTGCCATTGCGTCCCAGGGACGCACCGGGAGCGGGTTGGAAAAAACCATGCCGTCCGCATTTCAACCAAGGCAGGAATACAGCGGCGGCGCATGGGAACGGACCAGCGAAACGACCCCGGCAGTCCCCGAAGAAAAGCCGCCTTCAGACCGTACCGATGATGTCGATAGTGGCGCGGGGCTTGATAACGACCCGCATACGTTGCCATTTCCTCCCAGCGTTCAAACGTCCCCTGCTGCCGATTCACGACAGCCTCTAGGGAGTGCGGCGCAGGCTCGGCCGCAAAGCAGGGCTGCCGCTGCGGCCCGCCAACCTGCAAAGCGTCGAAATAGAGTCTTGGACATCGGATTGGTAGTTCTGGTTGTTGCGGTATTGGCGGTTATGTGGGGTCTGCTGCGCAACAAACCTGCAACTGCAGTGGGCGCGGATCAGCACATCGCCGCCAGTTCCACCACAGCGACCAGTGCGTCCCAACCGTCTCTACCACCAACGCAGCCACCCGCAAACCCGGCAAGCGGGGTAACGGCTGTAGTCACAGGGCAACAGGTTGTTCCTTCAGCCTCGGCCACCGCCTCGAGCGTCCCGCCCGAAGCGCCTATAACCGTAGCGTCAGACAATATCCCGGTACAACCTTTGGCCCCCAAGATAGATACGCCGCCGATAGAGCAATCCCGATCGCCGGGTGAAGCTCCTTTTGTTCGCCTGTTTATTCACCCGTGGGGACAAGTGGATGTCGATGGCAAACCGATAGGCTTGAGTCCCCCGTTAGTTCGCTTGCCGTTATCTCCCGGTCCACATGTGTTGACAATCACGAATGGAAATTTGCCGCCGGTCACTGTGCCGGTTGTTGTCCCCAATGAAGGGAACATCGTTGTTTTTCACGAATTTCAATAAAACATGAAAATTCCCGCCCTTCTCCAATTCATGGCAGCAGCCGGTATCGCAATCAGTCTGGCGGCATGTCAGACGCCGTCAGATAAATCTGATCAGAATCAACCGACTCCCCCTGCCAGCGCGGCCAGCGCGGCGGCTAGCGTACCCACCGAAAATGTGCAGCCCCAGCAGGCCAACCAGCAGCAGGCCGACCCGCAGTTGCCACCCAATCCGGGTTCTTTCAAGCATTCAATAGTGGCCGAACGCACGTTCGAGGCG
Organism: Burkholderiaceae bacterium; assembly: GCA_031256125.1. GTDB lineage: Bacteria > Pseudomonadota > Gammaproteobacteria > Burkholderiales > Burkholderiaceae_C > Ottowia. The sequence continues at coordinate 1,462 of JAIRRE010000190.1, read as the reverse complement.
GGGGTGAATCTTTATGAGAATGGGCAATACAACGAAGCCTTGAAAAAATTCCAGGCTCCCGAAATATCTCTGGCCGGGCGGCGTCTGCGTGTTCAGGCGTTGAAGTATTCAGCTTTTAGTTATTGCGTGCAAAATAAATTGCTAGCCTGCCAAAAGGCTTTTCATGACGCGCTGCGCATTGATCCCCAGTTCAAGCTGAAACCTTCCGAAAGCAGCCATCCGATCTGGGGGCCGGTTTTTAAGAAAGCACAATCGGGCCAGTCATAAGCGACTCAGCCAGTACGGTCCGGCGCGCGGCGCTTTGGAGCGCTCCCGATGCCGAGGATGGCAGGAATTCTCAGTATCGCCCGGCGATGGTAAAGCGCTACTTGAGGCCGTGCCGCAAGCTGCTCGTGCGTTACGAAAAGCTCGAACGCAGCCCCGTTGCGCTCAACTATTTTGCCGCTGCCATCCTTGCCTTGCGCAAGGCGCTATCGCAGGTGAATATTCTTTACAGATAAATTTTTAGCGCCGCAAATTGGCAAACGCCGCTGCCATCGCGGTCGGTGCGGCGTGGTTGTCTTGGCGCATTCGGTCCGGCTGGCGTTGCGTGCGACTGGCCGGTTCATGGCGGTTTTCCAGGCCGCGCGGCGCGGGCTGGGCGTCGAGTTTAAGGGTTAGGCCGATGCGGCTACGCGCCAGGTCCACTTCCAGCACTTTCACTTTGACGATTTGCCCGGTTTTAACTACCTCGCGCGCATCGGTGACGAAGCGGTTGGCCAATTGGCTGACGTGGATCAGCCCATCTTGATGCACGCCCAGATCGACGAACGCGCCAAACTGCGCGACGTTGCTGACGGTGCCTTCGAGCACCATGCCGGGCTTGAGGTCGGCGATGCTCTCGACGCCTTCGTTGAACCGTGCGACCTTGAAATCCGGGCGCGGATCGCGGCCCGGTTTTTCCAGTTCGACCAGAATGTCGCGCACCGTCACGGGGCCGAAGTTTCCGGTGGCGAATGGCTCCGGTTTCAAGGTTTTGAGCCAGTCGGCGTGGCCCATGATCTGGTCGATGGGCCGGCCGGTTTGCACGATGATCCGCTCGACCACCGGATAGGTTTCCGGGTGTACTCCGGTCATGTCCAGCGGGTTGTCGCCGTCGCGGATGCGCAAAAAGCCCGCGCTTTGCTCAAAGCTCTTGGGCCCCAGGCCCGTAACTTGCATGAGCTGCTGGCGATTGGCAAAAGCGCCATGCGCCTCGCGCCAGCGCACCACGGCGCGCGCCACCGCCGCCGACAGGCCCGAAACACGCGCCAGCAACGGCGCGCTGGCGGTGTTCAGATCGACACCCACGCCGTTGACGCAATCCTCCACCACAGCGTCCAGCATGCGCGCCAAGTCGCTTTGGTTGACGTCGTGCTGATACTGGCCCACGCCGATGCTCTTGGGGTCGATCTTGACCAGCTCGGCCAGCGGGTCTTGCAAT
>JAIRRE010000099.1 GCA_031256125.1 Burkholderiaceae bacterium | reverse complement strand
ATCGAGCAGCCGCTGGTCATCGCGCTGCTCGCGGTACCGATCCTGATCCAGGTCTTCTTCAATTCGGGCTTGGCCTACTGGCTCAACCGCGCCGTCGGTGAAAAGCACAACGTCGCCTGCCCATCGGCGCTGATCGGCGCATCCAACTTCTTTGAATTGGCAGTCGCGGTAGCCATCAGCCTGTTCGGTTTCGAATCCGGTGCCGCACTGGCGACGGTCGTTGGTGTGCTGGTCGAGGTGCCGGTGATGCTACTGGTCGTGCGCGTCGTCAACGCCTCCAAGGGTTGGTACGAGCGGGGATCCGCCTAATGGACCGCGAAGAACTCCTGAGTCGTTTTCCGGCCCACCGTGGCAAGTTGGTGGCGGTGCTGGTGCGGCTGGTCGGTGCCACCGAAGCGGAAGACTTGGCGAATGAAACGCTGCTACGGGCAATGGCGGCTGTCGAAGGTTTCCGTGGCGAGGCCGGGCTTGGCACCTGGCTGCACCGGATCACGGTGAATCTTGCGTATGACCATTTGCGGCGCTACGGGCGCGACCCCGCCATTCCAAACGGCGTCGGCGCTGATCTGCCTGATATCGCCGATGACAGCAGCCCGGATGTTCTGGAGCAGCGCCAGATGTCGGCGTGCGTGCAGAAGGTTCTGGCGACCTTGCCGGCATCGCAGCGCCAACTGCTGATCCAGGCCGACGTGCTCGACCAGACCACGGCCGAGATAGCGAGGGATGCAGGCATTACGACCGGCAACGCCAAGATCCGGTTGCATCGGGCTCGCCGAAACCTCGAAGTGGCGCTGGAGAGTCGTTGCGAGTTCCACCACCGTGACGGCGGCGTGCTGTGCTGCACGCCAAAGTCCAAAACCGCATGACGTGTATCCATGAGGATCGCTTGTTCGTCAAAGGGGTGTACCAATCCGGTACTTCACCTGGAGTCAATCATGTTGGATGAAAAAACCAAGGCACTGATCGCCGTCGGCGCCAGCATCACCGCCAACTGTCAGTCTTGCCTCGATACTCGCGCCGGTAAGGCGCGCGAACTGGGAATCACAGACGCCGATATTGTGATGGCCATCGAGGTGGGCAAGATGGTGCGTACCGGCGCTGCGGGAAAGATGGATCAGCATGTGGCGAACCGAGTGGACGCACCGCAGACGGCGACGGCTGGCGGTAGTTGCTGCTCCTAATAGCTGTCGGACGCCGGGCCTGGGTGGCCCGGCGCTTCATTCGACAACAAGAGAACGAAAGGAGGCTTAAATGAAAACAAATCAACCCGTCATTACGATTGAACTGCTCTTCCTCGATTTGGAGACATGCGACCGCTGCTGTGACACCGACGACAATCTCGACACGGCCATTGAGCAGATTCGTAGCGAACTGGAAGTCAAAGGCACGACTGTCAATGTTCGCCGTCAACATGTCACGTCCCAGGAGCAAGCCATCGCACTGGGTTTTGAGATTTCACCTACCATCCGCGTCAATGGCCGGGATATCCAACTCGACTGGCGCGCCAGCGCCTGCGGCGCATGCACGGAGTTGGCAAATAACGCTAACAGCGTCGATTGCCGTGTCTGGCATTGGCAGGGTGAGGACCATACGGCGGCGCCTGTCGACATGATCGTCGATGCCATTCGAAGGGCGACTCGTGATGAACCGGAACAAAAAGAGGATGGCCGCCCCGAAGAACCGAGTGAGCCGATGCGGCACTTCTTTTCATCGTCGGCGAGAGCCAACTTTCAAAACCATGATGAAGGAAGTTCTGAAATGAAAAAGCTGGAAGTGTTCGACCCAGCCATGTGCTGCCCGACTGGCGTCTGCGGCGTGGATGTCGATCCGGTGCTGGCTCAATTCGCGGCGGATCTGAAATGGGTTGAAGCGCAGGGTGTGGTGGTGGAGCGTCACAACCTGGGCCAGGAACCGCAGGCCTTCGCCGCCAATCCGGACGTGGTCAAGGAAATGGAGGCCGGCATGGATCGTCTGCCCATCCTGGCGGTCGATGGCCGCATCGTCTCGACCGGTATGTATCCGCCTCGCATCCAGTTGGCCCAGAAGCTCGGCGTGGCGCTCGCCTCCGAAGACAAGCACCACGCCACAACCGGCTGCGGCTGCTCGCCGAAGTCCGGCAGTTGCTGTTGAGAGGAGACTTCTGCCATGACACTGCCCAACACAGAAACCCGTTACCTTTTCTTCACCGGGAAGGGGGGCGTGGGCAAGACATCGCTTTCGTGCGCCACGGGCCTGGCGATGGCCGACGTCGGAAAGAAAGTGCTTGTCGTCAGTACCGACCCGGCCTCCAACCTCGACGAGGTCCTGGGCGTGAATCTGAATCAGGTTCCAACAGCCATTGCGGGTGCAACGGGTCTGTTCGCGCTGAACATCGATCCGCAAGCCGCGGCGCATGCCTATCGCGAGCGGATGGTGGCGCCATACCGGGGTGTTCTGCCAGCTGCGGCTATCCGGAGCATGGAAGAGCAGTTCTCCGGGGCATGCACGGTGGAGATCGCCGCGTTCGACGAATTTTCGAGGATGCTGGGCGACCCGGCAGCAACAGCCGATTTCGACCATGTCATTTTCGATACGGCGCCGACCGGGCATACGCTGCGTTTGCTGACGCTACCTTCCGCATGGAACGCGTTCATCTCCTCGTCAACGGGCGGTGCGTCCTGCCTGGGACCGCTGGCGGGCCTGGAAAAGCAAAAGACGCTGTATATGGCGACGGTTGAACGCCTGTCCAGCGCGGCGCAAACGACCCTCGTTCTGGTCAGCCGCCCTGAAGCGGCTGCATTGCGGGAAGCCGACCGTACACGCGCGGAGCTGTCGGAGCTGGGCATCCGCAACCAGGTACTGGCCATCAACGGGCTGTTTACCACGGACCGGCAAGACGACGCTGTTGCTGTATCGATGGCGGAGCGCGCCAGCAAGGCATTGGATGATATGCCCCCCGATCTGGCCAGTCTGCCGCAGACACGGATTCCTTTTCTCCCGCGAGGGACGGTTGGCCTGGAGGCATTGCGTGAAATGGCACAGCCGGAACGTGTCCGGATGCCGACGTCCAGCCGGATGCCTGAAACGGCATTGCCGCTGGGTCTTGCCGGACTCGTTGACGACATGTCGAAAGCTGGTCATGGTGTCATCATGACCATGGGCAAGGGCGGTGTGGGCAAGACCACGGTCGCGGCCGCAGTGGCTGTTGCGCTTGCCCGGAAAGGGCACGAAGTCGTTCTATCAACGACGGACCCAGCCTCTCACGTAGCCAACGCAATTGATGGCGCCATTCCCGGGCTGACGGTCACCCGTATCGATCCGTCCGTCGAGGTCCGGCAATACACGGAGGAAGTACTCGCAAAGGCCGGGACGCAACTCGATACCGGTGGCCGTGCAATGCTCGAAGAAGACCTGCGCTCACCCTGCACCGAAGAAATCGCCGTTTTCCGGGCGTTTGCGCGAACGGTTGACGAAGGCAAGACAGGGTTCGTCGTTCTGGATACGGCGCCCACCGGCCACACCATTTTGCTGCTCGATGCAGCCGAAGCGTACCATCGGGAGGTAATGCGGACACAGGGCGACATGCCGGAGTCGGTTCGTCAGTTGCTCCCCCGTTTAAGGGACCAGGGCTATACCCGGATCCTTATCGTCACCCTGCCGGAAGCCACGCCGGTTCACGAGGCTGAACGCTTGAAGGCCGATCTGGCGCGGGCCGGCATCGAACCTTACGCATGGGTCATCAATCAGTCGCTGCTGGCCAGTGGGACGGCC
>JAIRRE010000349.1 GCA_031256125.1 Burkholderiaceae bacterium | reverse complement strand
CTCATCACTGACCACCATCTGCCCGGACCGGCGTTGCCGGATGCCGACGCCATCGTCAACCCCAATCAGCCCGGCTGCGGCTTTACCAGCAAGGCGTTGGCCGGCGTGGGCGTGATGTTCTACGTGCTGCTGGCGCTGCGCGCCGAACTGCGCGCGCGCGGAGCGTTTGCGCACGCGCGCGAAGCCCGCCTGGATGCGCTGCTGCCGCTGGTGGCGCTGGGCACGGTGGCCGACGTGGTACGGCTGGACGCCAACAACCGGCGGCTGGTGGCGCAGGGGTTGAAGCGCCTACGCGCCGGCCACGCGCCGCCGGGCCTGCTGGCGCTGCTGGCTGTGGCGGGGCGCCAGCGCGAGCGCGCCAGCGTGTTCGATCTGGGCTTTGCACTTGGCCCGCGCCTGAACGCCGCCGGGCGGCTGGCGGATATGCGGCTGGGCATCGAATTGCTGCTCACCGACGACCCGGGGCGCGCCGATGATCTGGCGCGGCAACTGGACGCCATCAACCGCGAGCGGCGCAGCATTGAAACTGCTATGCGCGAGCAGGCGCAGGTGATCGTCGATCGCTTGCTGGCCGATATGGCAGAGCCGCCATGCGCGCTATCGGTCTTCGATCCGCAGTTTCACGAAGGCGTGGTTGGCTTGGTCGCCGCGCGGCTTAAGGATCGCTGGCACCGGCCCACATTCGTTTTCGCGCAAAGCGGGGCGGCGGGGCATGAAGGCGAACTCAAAGGATCGGGCCGTTCCATTCCGGGCTTTCATTTACGCGACGCGCTCGACGCCATCGCCAAGCGTCACCCGGATGTTCTGCTGCGCTTCGGCGGCCATGCCATGGCCGCCGGCTGCACCATTCGCGCCGACGGCCTGGAGGAGTTCCAGCGCGCCTTCACGCAGGTGGCAAGCGAATCGCTGGACGCCGCCACGCTTACCCGGCGGCTGGAAACCGATGGCCCGCTGCCCGCGCAATATCGGCGCGCGGACATCGCCGAGACGCTGCAACAAGCGGTGTGGGGACAAGGTTTCGTGCCGCCGCTGTTCAGCGAGGAGCTGGATATCATCAGCCAGCGGCTGGTCGGACAGGGCCACTTGGCGCTCAAGCTGCGTCATCAGGGCGAATTGATTGATGGCATCTGGTTTGGCCGCGCCGACCCGCTGCCCGCGCGCGCGCGGCTGGCTTACCGGCTGGAAACCAACGACTGGCAAGGCCAGCGCCGCGTGCGGCTGCTGATCGAGGAAATGGAAGCTTAAAACTCATCCGCAAACAATATTGACCGCAACCGTCAACATCTCCAGGGGAAACGCCAATAGAGCGCGCTCCAATCCGAAGTGCAACACCGCTGGTTGAGAGCTTGTTTGTCCGCCGAAGCGGCTCTTGCACCTGTTGTGGCCTTGGCGCGGCAAGATGATCGGTTTCGTGTCGGACGGAACTGACAGGCTCCGTGTGTTTGCGCTGTCATCTGCGCCCCGGTAACCCACGTTAATGAGAGGCGTGGACAATTCAGTCCTCGAGTTGTTTATCCGATTGGAGAAAATTATGACCATCCAGAAGATTTCCGCCATCGTCAGCGCGACTCTGCTCGCTGGCGGCTTGTTGGCGGGCGCCACGGCGCAGGCCCAGCCGGCGCCCGACCGCGAAGACCACCACCACTCAGCGGTCCGTCCAGATCATCATCGTCCGCCGCCACCCCCGGCTGTCCGGCGGGCGGGGCCGTCGCGGTATGGGGTCGGTAATACGCTGCCGTATGGGTATCGTGGACACAACTATCGCATCGACGATTGGGGACGCTATCGCTTGCCACGCCCGCACCGTGGTCAGTATTGGGTGCAATACGGTGGGCAATTTCTGCTTCTCACTCCGGCGGGTGTCGTAGTGCAGGTGTTCGTGCCCTGATTGGGAAGAAATAAGATAAGCACGCCACGCGCGTCCTGTTATGGGACGCGCGTGGCGTTTAGGGCTTGTCAAGGTAACGCTTCACAAGTCCGACGCGGCTGGCGTATCCTGAACTTGTGAAACGATTTGTTTTGTCCACAAATGCTGGCGATACCACTGGGAATCGTTGCACTTTGCGCCTTGCATCCCATCTCACATCCAGGCGCGCCCGCTCGTGCAGACTTATGCAGCGTTGCCTTTTATCTGTTCCATGACTTCGCCTCCTCCTGAATCCAAGCACGACGCCAGAGACGAACTGTCCGGTTCCGACCAGCCTTTCGTCGAGCACTTGATCGAGTTGCGCGACCGGCTCATCAAGTCCATCGTCGCGGTGGCCGTGGTGGCGTGTGTATTGGCCATTTACCCCGGCCCCGGTCATCTGTACGACCTGCTGGCCGAGCCGCTGGTGGCGCACCTGCCGCACGGTTCGACCATGATCGCCACCTCGGTCATTTCGCCATTCATGGTGCCGATCAAAATTTTGCTGATGGCGTCGTTTTTGATCGCGCTGCCGGTGGTGCTTTACCAGGTGTGGGCTTTCATCGCGCCGGGCCTTTACGCGCATGAGAAACGGCTCGTCTTGCCGCTGGTGATTTCCAGCACAGTGTTGTTTTTCGTCGGCATTGCGTTTTGCTACTTCCTGGTATTCGGACGGGTGTTTACCTTCATTCAGATGTTCGCGCCGAAAAGCATTACCGCCGCGCCGGACATCGAGGCGTATCTGAGCTTTGTGCTCACTATGTTTCTGGCCTTCGGCCTGGCGTTCGAGGTGCCCGTGGCCGTGGTGGTGCTCACGCGCCTGGGCATCGTGCCAGTGGACAAGCTCAAGCAATTCCGCGGTTACTTCGTGGTGCTGGCCTTCATCATCGCCGCCGTCATCACCCCGCCGGACATGGTCTCGATGCTGTCGCTGGCCATTCCGATGTGTCTGCTCTACGAAGCGGGTATCTGGGCCGCGCGCATCTTCATGCGCTATACGCAACCGCCGGAGGATGTGGCGCAGCCTTGAACGCTGGCCCCTGCCTGAACCATTCGCGCTTGACCCTTTTGTCCCCGGCGCTGACCGCTTGACTCTCAGCGCTGGCGCGCACTCACGGCAGCGCAAAAAATGCCACTCGATATAATTACATCTGCAACTATTTTCGGCAGCTACCGTTCGCTGACTGCCTTTCTCCCCTGATGCCCTTTGAAGACGATTTGCGGCGCTACCTCAAGCGCCATGCGGGTGCGCCCGTGCCTGCGATTCTGGCAACGCGCCTGTTGATGCGTGCGGCGACGATGCTGAGTACCTGCATGGAGGCGGCGCTGGCGGACGAGGGGATCAGTATGCGCGGGTATCTGGCGCTCTCCTCGATCTCGCTACACAAGGGCGAACCGCTGCGGCCCTCCGATTTAAGCGTGTCGCTGGACGCCACGCGCACGCAAGTCACGCGCCTGCTGGACGCGCTGACGGCGCAAAAGCTGGTTATGCGGGAGCCTTCGCCCGACGACCGGCGCG
>JAIRRE010000083.1 GCA_031256125.1 Burkholderiaceae bacterium | reverse complement strand
ATTTTCATCGGCAGACGGCTCCTGGACTGGCGTGCGCGAATCAAAACAGCAGCGGTTTGTAGCCGATGAAAACGAGCGCTGATTGGCTTGATTTCATGCGGCTGAACGTTATGCCGATCAGCTTGCCTTTGAGGTTGGTTTTGAACAGCGGAGCCAGCCCGTATTCCTCGGCGTCATACACCCCATCAACGGTGCCGACCCGGCGGCACAGCACCATCTGGAGGTAGCAGTCGTAAACCGGCGCGCCCGGCTTGGCCGAGGACAGGTTGTCATAAGGCACGAAAGCCACTGGCACACTGCGGGTCAGCGCCAGGTAGTACGGCGATTGCTTGGCCACGCTCAATACCCGATTGGCGTCCTGCAAAGTCGCCCCCAGTTGCTCGACCGATTGGCGCGCAGTTTCCGCGTCCACGTTCGCCTGCGCCAGCATCAGCCGCAATTGGGCCGCAGTGGACTCGGAGGCAAGCGCCTGCAACGACAGCCCCTGCCCATTGCCCAGCGTGCGGCTGGCCTCCTGCGCGGCGCGCTCCTGCTCGGCCAGCGATATTGCCGCTGCCTGGGCATCCGTCAGGCCATTGATCGAATTTTGAATCGTCAGCCGCCGGGAACTGGCTTCGGTTTTGGTAATCAGCCCTTGCGCCAGTTCATCATTGATCGAATCGAGCAGTGGCCGGATCTCGTTGACCGCCTTGACCGTGGCCTGGTTATCGCGGCGTTTTTGCTCCAGTACGCCCCGCATCGACGACGATGCCGTCGCCAGTTTGTCCGCTTCGTGCGCCGATGCCGCGTCAAACCGTCCGATCAACGCATTGATGGAGCCGATCTGGCCAGTAATGGCCGCATACTTTTGTTTTGCCGTCGCCAGATCGACCTCGTTCTTGAGCAACGCGGCCTCCATGGCAGCGATCTGCGGTTGATAAGCCAATACTTTCTGTTGGGTCGGCGAGAGCACCAGCGGCGCGGCCCAATTACGGTTGACCGCATAAAACGCCATCAGGAAGAGGTACGCAACAACGCCGACGACTATCACTACCAGGATGGCGGTCATCACCAAGCGATACGAAGAAATAACGTAGGTCTGAACTTTTTTAAAAACCATACAACGTGTGGGTGTAACAGCTCATATCAAGTCAAGTGTATCATATGTTACAGTTTGTATCAACTATTTGACGCCTCCCGTGCCACGGCGATGCCATGCGGAAATTGCGTCAAACCACCAGATCAACCTTGCTCTTGAGCAATGCAGTGTTCATGGCGGCGATCTGCAACTGAGCATTCAGGGAATCGAGGAGTGGTATCTTTCCGATCCAGCCTTGTTTGTTAAGCCGCCGTATGCGCTATGTCATCGGGCGGGATGCGGCGCCGGCGCCCGTCACGCCCATTGCCTGAGGTGGTTTTCTGTCTGAATTTCCATGTCCCACGATACTGTCTTGATCCTCGACTTTGGCTCGCAAGTTACCCAGCTCATCGCCCGCCGCGTGCGCGAGGCGCATGTGTATTGCGAAGTCCATCCCTGTGATGTCACGGACGATTGGGTGCGCAATTTCGCCCAAGGCAGGCATTTGAAGGGCGTGATCCTTTCGGGCAGCCACGCCAGCGTCTATGAAGACAGCACCGATAAAGCGCCGCAAGCCGTGTTCGAGCTGGGCGTGCCGGTGCTGGGCATTTGCTATGGGATGCAGACCATGGCGCAGCAACTGGGCGGCAAGGTGGAAAGCGGCCATCAGCGCGAGTTCGGTTTCGCGCAGGTGCGCGCGCGCGGCCACACCGCGCTGCTCAAAGACATTGCCGATGTCACCACGCCCGAAGGCCACGGCCTGCTCAACGTCTGGATGAGCCACGGCGACAAGGTGACTGAACTGCCGCCGGGTTTCAAGCTAATGGCTGCCACCGATTCATGCCCGATTGCCGGCATGGCCGACGAAGCGCGGCATTTCTACGGCGTGCAATTCCACCCCGAAGTCACGCACACGGCGCAGGGCAGGGCGATTCTGGAACGCTTCGCGCTGGGCATTTGCGGCGCGCGGCCTGATTGGGTCATGCACGGCCACATCGCCGAAGCCGTGGCGGCGATCCGCGCCCAAGTCGGCGGCGAGCAGGTCATTCTGGGGCTTTCGGGCGGCGTGGACTCTTCGGTGGCCGCAGCGCTGATTCACCGCGCCATCGGCGATCAACTCACTTGCGTATTCGTTGACCACGGCCTGCTGCGTCTGAATGAGGGCGACATGGTGATGGACATGTTCGCGGGCCGGTTGCACGCGAAGGTGATCCGCGTCGATGCCAGCGAATTGTTTTTAGGCAAGCTCGCGGGTGTGAGCGATCCGGAAGCCAAGCGCAAGATCATTGGCGGCGAATTCGTCACCGTTTTCAAGCAGGAAGCGGCCAAACTCGCGGGCAGCGGCGCCAAATGGCTGGCGCAGGGCACGATTTACCCCGACGTGATTGAATCTGGCGGCGCGCACACGCACAAGGGCGGCAAGAAGGCCGTCACCATCAAGAGCCACCACAACGTCGGCGGCTTGCCCGAACAACTGGGGCTGAAGCTGCTGGAGCCGCTACGCGATTTGTTCAAGGACGAAGTGCGCGAATTGGGCATCGCGCTGGGCCTGCCGCCCGAAATGGTGCAGCGCCACCCTTTCCCCGGCCCCGGTCTGGGCGTGCGCATTCTGGGCGAAGTCAAAAAAGAATACGCCGACCTGCTGCGCCGCGCCGACGCCATCTTCATCGAAGAACTGCGGGGCACCATCGACCCGGCCACCGGCAAAAGCTGGTACGACCTGACCAGCCAGGCTTTTACCGTCTTTTTACCTGTCAAGAGCGTGGGCGTGATGGGCGATGGCCGCACTTACGACCACGTAGTCGCCTTGCGTGCCGTGCAGACCAGCGATTTCATGACCGCCGATTGGGCCGAGTTACCTTACGCCCTGCTCAAGCGCGCCTCTAGCCGCATCATCAACGAAGTGCGCGGCATCAACCGCGTGACCTACGACATCAGCAGCAAGCCGCCGGCGACGATAGAGTGGGAGTGATCCTGAAAAAGCAGGATATTTTTTTATAGCCTCTATGTCATTCACTAGGGCCACACATAGGCCCTTCGCTTTTAATTTTTTGACCTGAAAAACGTTCTTGGCAATGTCGACTCCAACTGGGGTAAGCTCCATCATGTGCTTCTTGCGGCTTACCCGTAAAATCTGTATGGTCTTACAAATTCGGCACTTCGATGCCGGATGCCGTTGGCGCAGCAGAGAGCACATTTTACTTCTGGCGTTTCCTCTTGCGGGGGGATGCGCTCATTTCATTCCTACAGCTATTTTAATCTTTGGTGCATTCTGGACCATTAGTCTTAAGTTTTTTATATTCAGAGTCCGTCAAATGAAGAGAGCGTCTGATTTTATTTTGGAGTGCTTCAAGTTTTTTACTGTAATATTCCGCACAAGGAGAAAGGTCAAAAACATCTCCGGTGTAAATATCCACCCCATAAAAACCGATATTATCACTGCCCATCTTTGCTGCCCATACTACATTGAATATTAGGAATCTTGGGCGGTATGATCTTTCGTATGAAGAAATGTCATCTGAATTCTTGCCAGGAATATCAATTGCAACACCCGGCATACGCCGTTGTTCAGGTGTCAAAGCGGCCATCACAAGTGCTTTAGCCTGAACAAGTGTAATTTTGCGTGTGGCACTGGTAATAATAGCTGCACCTACGGCACAAGGACAATTATCAGAACCGCTTATACTATATTTTATATCTGCATTTGCATTAAGGGTATAAAAATAGAGCAACACCAAAAAAGATATATAAATTATTTTCATAATTTTCCTTCCTGCCTCAGTTGATCTATGCACTGTCTGACCACTTCGTATTTCCCTCTGGGTTGAGTCCGAACCATTTCCTCTGCGTAATTACGATTGCCGTCCGCATAAAGGTGGTTTTTATTAAGCGCGGTAAAAAATGCTTTTGGATTGTCACCAATGCCAGGGGTCAAACCTGCTTTTTGCTTAACTAATTTTACAAACTCTTGGCCTGAAGCTTTAAAGCCATCATCGTTTGCAGTAATCGGGAATATTGGAGTTGGTGTATGATTATCTTTCGTGTAATAAGTTCCGGCTGGACCTTTACCATGCAGCCCGAAAAAATTTCCATACTTTGCCTTCGAGCCGGAGTCACCCCATCCCGTCTCATCACCAGCAATCGCCAGCACCTCAGCTGCTGTAACGCCATTGCCCAGTTGGGTGGCTAGTGTCTGCGCATCCTTGTAGTGTTTGAGTACAAACGCGATCACATTGGGCGGTAT
>JAIRRE010000116.1 GCA_031256125.1 Burkholderiaceae bacterium | reverse complement strand
GCGCCTGTCGGCGGCGGTCACAAAGGCGATGCAGCAGTTGAGTATGGCCGGTGGCCGGTTCGAGGTAGTGCTGACCGCCCAGGACAAGCCCGCCGCGCATGGACTTGAAGGCGTGCAGTTGCTGGTCGCGCCGCACCCTGGTGCAACGCCGCGCCCGCTGGAGCGCATCGCATCGGGCGGCGAACTCTCGCGGCTGGCATTGGCAATCGCCGTCACCACTAGCGAACTGGGCCAAGCGCCCACGTTGGTGTTCGACGAAGTGGACTCCGGCATCGGCGGCGCGGTGGCCGCCACCGTCGGGCAAATGCTGCGGCGGCTTGGCGGCAACCGGCAGGTGCTGTGCGTAACGCACCTGGCGCAAGTGGCGGCGTGCGCCGATCAGCATTTCGTGGTGGACAAAAAACAGGGGGCGGACGGCGGCCCGGTCAGCACGATACAAGCCGCACAGGCCGACACGCGGGTGTCGGAAATCGCGCGCATGATGGGCGGCGACACGGCCTCGCCCGTTACCCGCGCGCACGCGGCGCAACTGCTGGCGCAGGCTGCCGACCCCACCGATCAAGCGTCCCCTGAACGGAAAGCCCGGCGATGAACAAAGACCTCGCCGTCATCACCGGCATGTCCGGTTCCGGCAAATCCATCGCCCTGAACGCGCTCGAAGATGCGGGTTATTACTGCGTGGACAACTTGCCGCTGCCGTTGCTGGAACCGCTGCTGGCGCTAGAACAAGAAAACAGCAACCACAAGCTGGCCGTGGCGATGGATGTGCGCGGCGGCGAATCCATTCCCCATCTGCCGCGCCTGCTGGGCGATCTGGAGCGTAGCGGCGTCACGGTGCGCCTGATCTTTCTCGACACCAATGACGGCATCTTGATCCGGCGTTTTTCCGCCACGCGGCGGCGGCACCCGCTCTCGCCCCCGGATGAGGGCGATACGCACGAAGCGGAAGCGCGACATGCCGCGCTGATGCAGGCCATCGCGCGCGAACGTGGCTTGTTGAGCGACTTGCGCGAGTCCGCGCACGTCATCGACACCAGTTTTCTGCGTCCGGCGCAGTTGATGACCTTCGTCAAACAACTGATCGGCGCCAATGCCGCGCATCTGACGCTGGTATTTGAATCATTCGCCTTCAAACGCGGCATTACGCAAGACGCCGACTACGTATTCGATGTGCGCATGTTGCCCAACCCGTTTTACGAACAGGGCCTGCGCGAGCTTACCGGGCTGGACCAGCCGGTCATCGACTTCCTGGCCGGGCAGCCGACGGTCAAGCTGATGGCCGAGCAGATCACCGGCTTCCTGCGCGTCTGGCTACCCGAACTGGCACGCGACCACCGCAGCTACGTCACGGTCGCCATCGGCTGCACCGGCGGCCAGCACCGCTCGGTCTATCTAGCCGAACGCCTGGCCGCCGAATTCAGCCGCGACTGGCCGACTCTGACATGGCATCGGGAAATCGACCCGAAGTTCGCTTAATACCCAGCAGCCGCGCAATCGGCGCGGGCAAGCCCAGCGCGTGCCATTCGGACGGCCCGAACCAGCGTCCGGCATCGCCCGCCGTAAATGCCGAGGCGGTTTGCGAATCGGCTGACGTCAAATCGACTTCGGCCACATGTAATTCCAAGTCGCGGTGCGTGAGTGTGTGGCGGATCGGCGCACGCCATTGCACGTGCTGGCGCGCGGCTGCTGGCAGCGCCGCCAGCAACGCGGTTTCGTCCGCAAACACCGGCAAGGTGTAAAGCCCTTTCCAGATACCACGCAGAATGCCGCCCGCCGATGCTTGCGGCGTCAGCCAGACACACCCCTCGTCATTGCGCGCCAGCAGCAGCGCCAGCGCCACGCTCTTGCGCTGGGGCGCTGGGCGCGCACGCGGATAGGCTTCCGGGTTACCCTGGCGCGCCGCCACGCACTGCGCGGCCAGCGGACAGACGGCGCAAGCGGGCGAGCGGCGCGTACACACCAGCGCGCCCAGATCCATCAGACCCTGGGTGTAGGGTGCCATCGCGGCAGCGCCAGCTTCGGCGGGCAGCAGGCTCTGGGCCAGCCGCCACAGTTCACGCTGCGGCCCAGGCTGGCTGACGTCGGCGGCGATGCCGAACACGCGCGCCAATACGCGCCGGACGTTACCGTCGAGAATCGCGGCGCGTTCACCAAAACAAAAAGCCGCGATCGCCGCCGCCGTCGAGCGCCCGATGCCGGGCAGCGTTTGCAGCGCCGCCGCGCTATCGGGAAAGCGTCCGCCGTACTCGGCGACAACTCTTTGCGCGCAGCGATGCAGGTTGCGCGCCCGCGCGTAGTAACCCAGACCCGACCACAGCGCCAGCACCTCGTCCTGCGACGCGGCGGCCAGCGCCTGGACATCCGGGAAGCGCGCCAGAAAGATCGGGTAGTAGTCCAGCACGGTGGCAACCTGGGTTTGCTGGAGCATGATTTCCGATAACCAGACGCGATACGAATCGGTGCATTGCCAAGGCAGACCGCGCCGTCCGTATTGGCGTTGCCACGCAATAACGCGAGGCGCGAAATCACGCTCATGGCCGCCATCGCTGGCGCACTCCACTACCGGG
>JAIRRE010000011.1 GCA_031256125.1 Burkholderiaceae bacterium | reverse complement strand
TCTTCTTCGCCTTTGAGGGTCAAGCGCGTGCGGCCACGGTCGGTTTCTACGTCCCAGGCGCTGGGCGCGGCGAAGCTGCTGACCGAAAGCAGCCGCCGGATGACGGGCATGAATTCACGCGTTTGCAGCGCGGCTTCGATTAGCGCGCTGCGCTCCGCATCGAGCGCAGCCAGATCGGGCACCCAAGCCAGTTCGTGGCCGTCTTGATCGACCAGGCTGAGCGGCCCTTGCGCGGCGCTAATAGGGAAGGCGCGCACCGGCATAACGCCGGTGTGCTCCCGCCCGTCCACGGTCAATACCAGCCGTCCGAAAGCGTCGCGGTGTAGGTGGAAATTGGTGGCTGCGGCAGCGGTCATGGGTGCGTTCCTTCACCGTCCGTATCGCCAGCTTCGGCGGTTTGCCGCGCGTCGCGCTCGGCCTGTTCCTGCCGCGCTTGCGCCTGATACAGGCGCCAATACGCGCCCCGGCGCGCCAGCAGTCCGCTGTGTGTGCCTTCTTCCACTTTGTCGCCCTTGTCGAGCACCACCAGTCGGTTGGCTTTGCGCAGCGTGGACAGGCGGTGCGCAATGGCGATGGTGGTGCGGCCACGCACCAGGTTGTCCAGCGCCTTCTGGATCTCGCGCTCGGTTTCGGTATCGACCGAGGCAGTGGCCTCGTCCAGAATCAAAATGCGCGGGTCGATCAGTAAGGCGCGGGCGATGCTCACGCGCTGGCGCTCGCCGCCCGACAGACCCTGCCCGCGCTCGCCCACCAGCGAGTCGTAGCCTTGCGGCAGGCGCAGGATGAATTCATGCGCGTGCGCGGCGCGCGCGGCGGCGATGATTTCATCGCGCGTCGCGCCGGGTTTGCCATAGGCGATGTTTTCCGCCACGGTGCCGAAGAACAAAAACGGCTCCTGCAACACCAGCCCGATGTTGCGGCGGTACTCGGCCACGCGCATGTCGCGCACGTCGATGCCATCGACCAGAATCGCGCCTTGCGACACGTCGTAGAAACGGCAGATCAGGTTGACCAGCGTGCTTTTGCCGGCCCCGCTGTGGCCCACCAGTCCGACCATTTCGCCCGGCGCGATGGACAGATTCAAACCGCGGATCACCGACCGGTTGCCGTAGCGCAGCGCCACGTCGCGCAACTCGATGCGGCCCTGCACATGCGTTAGCGACTTGGGATTTCTGGATTCGGGAACGCTGGAAACATGGTCCAGAATTTCAAAGATGCGGCGCGCGCCCGATGCGGCTTTTTGCGTGACCGAGACGATGCGGCTCATCGAATCGAGCCGCGTGTAAAAGCGCCCGATGTAGGCGATGAACGCCGTCAGCACGCCGACTGTGACCTGATGGCGGCTGACGAGCCAAATGCCGCAGGCCCACACCACCAGCAAACCCACTTCGGTCAGCAGCGTGACGGTGGGCGAAAACAGCGACCACAGGCGATTGAGCCGGTCGTTGACGGCCAGGTTGCGGCGGTTGGCGTCGCGGAAGCGCCCGGCCTCGCGCGCAGCCTGTGCAAAAGCCTTGACCACGCGGATGCCGGGAATGGTGTCGGCCAGCACGTTGGTCACTTCCGACCATACGCGGTCGATCTTCTCGAAACCGGTGCGCAGGCGGTCGCGCACCACGTGGATCATCCAGCCTATGACCGGCAGCGGCACCAGCGTAACCAGCGCCAGCAGCGGGTTGATCGAAAACAGAATCGCCGCCGTCATCAGCATCATCAGCACGTCGGTGGCAAAGTCCAGCAGGTGCAGCGACAAAAATACGTTGATGCGGTCGGTTTCGCTGCCGATGCGCGACATCAGGTCGCCGGTGCGCCGTCCGCTGAAATATTCCAGCGACAGGCGCAACAGATGCTCGTAGGTGGCGGTGCGCAAATCGGCGCCGATGCGCTCCGAAACCAGCGCCAAAATGTAAGTCTTTGCCCAGCCCAACGCCCACGCCAGCAGTGACGACCCCAGCAGCCCGGCCAACAGCAGCGCCACCAGCCGCACGTCGATCGGGTGACCGTTCTGGAACGGGATCAACACCTTGTCCATCAGCGGCATGGTCAGGTACGGCGGTACCAGCGTCGCGGCGGTGGACGCCAGCGTCAGCCCAAAGCCCACCGCCAGCGGCCAGCGGTACGGGTGCGCAAAGCGCCACACGCGCAGCAACGCCCAGGTCGATGGCGAGGGTTCTGGCGGTGCGGCGGTTTCTTCACGATCCGGCGTGGCTAGGCCAAGCGCTCCGCCGGGCGGAACTGCCGCGGGCTGCTCTCCGACCAACGCGCCTTGCGCGCGCTCGAAGGCTGCCAGCAGTTGCAGCGCCGCCGGGTCGTGCGCCAGCGTGAAATGCCAAACCGCGAGTTGCTGGCTGGCGTCGGTCAATTGCAAATGCCCAACCCCGGCGTGGTCATGGTGAAGCAAGCGCAAGCTGGCTGAAAGCGGCCACTGACGCCAACCGTCATGGCCTGGCGATTGAGCCATAAGCCGCTGATCGGTCAGGATAATTTCACCCTGTCCGAAATGCAGGCGCGTATCCAGGTCAACGGACAGGCGCGCCAGCACGTTTTCAGAAGAATCCAGCGGCGCCCCGCCGTGACTTGGCCCGGGCGGTACCGGGCGGGTCGCGGAAGATTCGGGGAGCGTCATGGATGTTTGTTCTTGAAAGAGTACGAGACATGCGCATCAACCCGTCCCGCGAAACCCTGGCAACAGGGGCCGGGGAATTTTATCCACGGCCTCTTACCGTCATGGCGCAAGCGGCGGCGGACGATACTGCCGCGCCGCAAGCCGCGTCTATTCCGGCGCGGCAATTCGCCGACATGGTGATCCGTCACATGAGCTATTTGCGCGGCCCCAACGTCTGGACTTATAGACCTGTCATCGAAGCGATCATAGACATCGGCGAACTGGAAGACTATCCTTCAAACACCCTGCCTGGTTTTTACGAGCGCTTGACGGCTTGGCTGCCGGGGTTGATCGAGCATCGGTGCAGCGTCGGGCGGCGCGGCGGCTTTTTGATGCGGCTGCGCGACGGCACTTGGCCGGGGCATATCCTGGAGCATGTGGCGCTGGAACTGCAA
>JAIRRE010000331.1 GCA_031256125.1 Burkholderiaceae bacterium | reverse complement strand
GATGCGCGGCTCGTACCGCAAGCCCTGACATTCCGGCCAATTAACACTGTTGATCCGTCTCGCCAACGGAGACTTGCTGTTTTAACACCGCAAATGATAGCGATACTTGCGCGCCTTCGATCTGCCCTTGCCGGATACGGTTGGCAACCGCCACGCGCGCACGGTGGTCGTCGGCGATTTTTTTGACCACCGCCAGGCCCAGGCCGGTACCTTTGGTTTTGGTGGTGACGTAAGGCTCGAAGGCGCGCTTCAAGAGGGTGTCGGTAAAGCCGCGGCCATGGTCGCTGATACGCAACAGGACTTCGTCGCTGGCTACGTTCCACCGCGTCTGGATGAGGACTTTGGCTGCGCCGTGCGGCGGGCGCACGTTTTCGGAAGCATCGAGTGCGTTTTGCACCAGGTTGTGGATGACCTGCCGCAGTTGCTGCGCGTCGCCGTTGATGCGCGGGCAATCTGGGGCCGGTTCAAAGCGCACCTGCTGCGCCGCTTGTTGTGCGGCGGCGGAGCCGGCCTCGCCCTCTTCCTGATACAGGTGCAGCACTTCGGTGACCAGGGCGTTGAGGTCCAGCGGTTTGAGTTCCGCCGCGGGTAAGCGCGCGTAATCGCGAAACTCGTTGACCAGCCGCTTCATGGCATCGACCTGATCGACGATGGTACGCACGGATTTAGCCAGCATGGCCTGGTCGGTATCGGCCAGCTTTCCCGCCAGCTTGCGCTCCAGCCGTTCGGCCGAGAGCTGTATGGGCGTGAGCGGGTTCTTGATTTCGTGCGCCAGCCGTCGCGCCACTTCGCCCCACGCCAGGCTGCGTTGCGCGGAGACGATTTCAGAGATGTCGTCAAACACCAATAGCCGCCCGCCGCCGGGCAATCGCGCACCGCGCGCAAGCAAGCTGACCGCCTCGGCGTGGCTGGCATCGGTGGTCGCACTCAGGCCGCCGGTCTCACCGGCGTTGCCATACAACTCAAACGATTGCTGCCAGTGATCCAAGTCGTGTGTGTTCTGCTCGCGCCCCAAGCTGTCAAACCGGGTTTGCACCGCCGCCGCAAAAGCGTCCAGCCCCGGCAGTGTGGCCAGCGGCTGGTTCTGGTGCGCGGCCAGCGGCTGCTTGAGGATGCGCGTGGCGCCGGGATTGGCGGTACGCACGATACCGCCAGCGTCCAGCACGATGACACCGGCGGTCAGGTTGTCGAGAATGGTTTGCAGATTGGCGCGCGCCGCTTCCACTTCGCCGGTGCGCGCTTCCACCGCCGCGCGCGCGTCGGCCAGTTGCTGCGTCATGGCGGCGAAAGAGCGCGTCAGGCCGCCCAACTCGTCGCGGCCGGCCAGCGCCGCCTTGGGTCGCAGATCGCCCGCCGCCACCTGCCGCATCCAGTCGGCCAGCATCAGCAGCGGCGTGACCAGTTGCTTGCCCAGCGACACCGCCAGCAGCACCGCGCCGAACACCGCCAAAAACAGTGTCAACGTCAGTGTGCCGATATACATCCGGCGCAGCCCCTGGCTGCCCAGCGCGCGCTCCTGATACTCGCGGTTGGCCTCCTGCACCGCCAGCGCCGCGCGCACCAGATTGGGCGGCAGCGGTTCAATCGCCTCGATTACCCGCGGTCCGCCCGTCAAACCCAGCGAATGCCCTGGCGGCACCAGCGCCAGCGCACGGATGCGTGGCCTGAGAACGCCGCCGCCTTCGTCGGTTTCGCTCGGCTCATCCACGCCTTCGAGCTGCGTGACCACGGGTTGATCGCGCAGGCTGCGCAGCAGCGCCATGGGCGGGCGGTTGGGCGTGAGATCGAAACGCGATTGCCCGCTGCTGGCAATCAAATGTCCGCCATCGGTCCACAAGCGGGCGTCGCTCGCGCCCAGTTGTATGCGCAGGTGCTCAACCGGCTGCGCCGCCAGCGCATCGGGCGTATCGGCCAAACTATCGGCGGCCGCGCGCACTTGGTTGCCGAATTCCCCCGCCTGCGTCTCCAGCGAGGTGCGCGCCAGCAGCAGTCCCGCTTGCAGCGCCCCCTCGACTTTGATGTCAAACCACGATTCGATGGAGCGCTCCACGAATTGGTACGACACCACGTAAATCAACACCCCCGGCGCGACACCCACCAGCGCGAAGATGGCGGCCAACTTGATTAGCAAGCGGCTGCCGAACTTGCCGTGCCTCCAGCGCGCAACCAGCCGGTACACGCCCCAGCCGATAATCAGGCACAGCAGCGCCACCGCCGCCATGTTGACGGCAAACAACTGCTCGTAATAGCGTTCGTAAAACGCGCGGTCGCCCGTGGCCTGCTCCAGCAGAAACAGCAGCACCAGCACGATAGCCACCATCGCGCCGATAGCCACGCCCGCAGCCCAGCGCGCGCGCCCCCGATTGTGCGGAACATTGGGGGCCGCGTCCGACTTGCGGGCTTTCCCCGCAGCTATGCCCGCCATCATTTGCGCGTCGTCTCGGAACGATTCGCGAGTCCCGCTCATGGCGCGGCGTCCTGCGCCGATTGCACCCGCGGTATCTGCGCCAAGTCCATATGCTGCTCAATGCGCAAACGCCAATCGGATTGACCGGTCATGCCAATTTGCAACGCACGCGGCAGTTGCGCCGTGTTGATCCGAAAGCTAAAGGCCAGAATTTGCCGTCCGCCGTCCTCCAGCGCCGCCGCGTCCGCCACGCGCCAGCCGGTAATGCGTTGCAACGCCGCCAGCGCGCTGTCCAGACTGTTGTAATGCTGCGTCAGCCCGATGCCTATACCCTCTTCCGGCAGCGGCTCCGACGAGCTGGCCAACTGCCAGCGGCGCGTCAGCGGCAGGTAACTCAAGCGCCAATAACGCCGCGCCTGCCCCAGTTGCTGATCGGTCCAATACCAGCGCGGATGCACGATGCTTGCTTCGGCGATGAAATACACCGGCACGCCTTTGACCAGCGCCTGGCGCACCGCCGAGGGCAGCGAGAAATCAAGCTGCACGGACAACTGTAGCGCCCCATCCTGGCGCTCGACCGCAAGCGCCGCCAAGCCGGCCGGACGTTGCGCCTGGGCAGGCGCCGATCCCTGCGTTTGCGTCGCCATCGGCGGCGGCGTTTGCGGTTGCTCCTGCGATGCCGCCGATGCTACCGATGCCGCCGATACGGGCGGCTGCGATCCGGGAACATCATCGTCCGCCCATGCGGACACGCATGCCACCGCGACCGGCACGGCCAGCGCCAACGGCGCAATCAACGCCAGAACGCGCCTAACACCGCTCCAGCAACGCGAAATAAAAACCGTCTGAGTCACAACGAGTATTGTCTTCGGGCACAGCGCTTTTGAGGGGTAAAACATGCCCCGGCGAAGGTAAAAGCCGCGCTGTACTGTTGCATTCCTGAAACGCCCGGATGCGTTCCTCGCCCTCTTCCCGAAACACCGAGCAGGTGCAGTAGAGCAACCTTCCGCCCGGCGCAAGCAGCGGCCACAGGGCTGCCAGCAACCGATCCTGCCGCGCCGCCAGCTGCGCGATGTCGCCGGGCCGTCGCAGCCAGCGCGCGTCGGGATGACGGGCCAAGATACCCGATGCGCTGCACGGCGCATCCAGCAAAATGGCGTCGAATGGCTGCCCGTCATTGCGCCAGGACACGGTATCGGCCGCATCCGCAACTTTGACTTCGGCCGCCAAGCCCAGCCGCGTCAGGTTTTCGCGGATGCGATCAGCCCGGCGCGGGTCGCTTTCCACCGCCGTGACGCGCGCATCGGGGCACACCTCCCGCAGGTGCGCAGTTTTGCCGCCGGG
>JAIRRE010000330.1 GCA_031256125.1 Burkholderiaceae bacterium | reverse complement strand
TGCAATTACGACGCTCCCTACCGCGCGGCATTGGCGCAGGTGCGCGCCAGCGAGGCCGCCGTCAGCGAAGCGCGCGCCGCGCTGTTGCCGCAAGTCGGTGTGCAGGCCGATCTTCAGGGTAATCACTTGGCTGCCGCCACCAATAACCCTATCCAGGTTGGCGGGATAGATCCCAACACGGGTAAGCCGAACATGGGCCAGACCATGGGCCGCAGCTACGCCCAAAGTGACGAGGGGGTCGTCGCAACGCAGCCGTTATACCGCCCTGCCAGCTTGATCGCGTTGAAGCAGAGCAAACGTCAGCTCGCTGTTGCGCAAGCGCAATTGACAGCGGCGCAGCAAGATTTGATCGTGCGGCTGGCGCAGGCGTATTTCGATGTGTTGACGGCGCAGGACAAGGTGCGCTATCTGGGCACGCTCAGGAATTCGGTTAGCCAGCAACTGGCCATGGCGCAGCGCAATTTCCAGATCGGCAACGCCAACGTCACCGACAGCCGCGAAGCCCAGGCGCGTTTGGCCACGACCGCAGCACAACAGATTGCCGCCGCAAACGATTTGCGCATCAAACAATTGGCACTGGATCAACTTGTCGGTAAGACTGGCGTTCGGCCCAGGCCGCTGGCTAAATCGTTCGATCCGCTCGTCCCCGGCATGCAACGAAATGCCGATGCTTGGGCCGCGCGCACAGCCTATGCGCCTGCCGTGCAACAGGCGCGCGAGGCGCTGGAAGTGGCGCGGCTGGAAATGGACAAGGCCAAGACAGGTAACCGTCCGACCCTGGATTTTCAGGCCAGTTACGGGCGCCAGCAATATCCCAGCCCTGATCCGTTGAGTTCAATTGCGCCCACCACTGGCTACCATGCGACTTTGGCCACTATCGGCGTACAACTGACTTGGCCGCTGTTCTCGGGTGGCGCTGTGCTGGCGCGCGAACGGGAAACGCTGGCTCTAAAAGACAAAGCGCAGGCGCAGCTTGACAACGCCTTGCGCAGTAGTACCCAAGCCGCGCGCACGGCTTATTTCAACCTGCAATCGGGTTTGGAACAGGTCAAGGCGCTGGAAATAGCGCAAGACTCCAACCGCACCGCGCTGGAAGCCAATCAGCTCGGCTATAAAGTTGGCATGCGCACCAATATTGAGGTGCTCGCCGCCCAAAGCCAGCTCTACCAAAGCCGCATCGACTTGACCCGCGCCCGCTACGACACCTTGATGGGTCTGCTACGCCTGAAGCAGACGGCGGGCGTTTTGAAACCCAACGACTTGGCGCTGATCGACGGCTGGCTAGGACAACACCAGATAGCGTCATCACAAAATTGACCCAGCAAGCGAACCATGCGCTGTTCGACACATAAGATCACCGGACAGCAACGCCTGTAAAAACTTGCTTGTAGTATCTTGCGATGCGCTGGGATATTTTTTGCAAGGTAATCGACAACCACGGCGACTTGGGCGTGTGCTGGCGCCTGTCGCGCCAACTGGCCGCGCGCGGCCACGCGGTGCGGCTGTGGGTGGACGATGCGCGCGCCCTGGCCTGGATGGAGCCCGGCGCGCTGCAAGGCGTTTTTACGAATATCGCCGTGCTGCCGTGGACGCAGCCGCTCGCGCCCCTGCCGGAGACTCAAGCCGACGTGTGGATCGAAGCCTTCGGTTGTGATATTCCGCCGGAGTTCATCGCGCACCGTGTCCGGCGCGTCGCCGTGCAAAACGCTCGCCCGCCGGTCTGGATCAATTTGGAATATCTGAGCGCCGAACGCCACGTCGAGCGCCTGCACACACTGCCCTCGCCCGTGCTGCACGGCCCGGCGGCGGGCTGGACCAAATGGTTCTTCTACCCCGGCTTCACGCCTGCCACCGGCGGCTTGTTGCGCGAGGATGATTTGCCCGCGCGGCTGGCCGCATTCGACCGCGCAGCCTGGCGGCGCGTGCATGGTGTGCCAGGGGGCGCGCTGGCCGCCTCGCTGTTCTGCTACGAGCCGCCCGCACTGCTGGAGTTGTTCGCGCACTGGCGGCAAAGCGCGCAGCCGGTGCATCTATTCGTCACCGCTGGACGCGCAGCGGACGCGGCGCGGCAGGCCGTGGACACGCTGGGTGCACAGGGCGCCGGCGCGCTGACGCTGGACTGGCTGCCTTACCTGCCGCAAGCCGCCTACGACGAACTGCTGTGGGGGTGCGATCTGAACTTCGTGCGCGGAGAAGACTCGCTGGTGCGTGCGCTGCTAGCAGGCCAGCCGTTCGTGTGGCAAATCTACCCGCAGCACGATGGCGCGCATCACGCCAAGCTGCAAGCGTTTCTCGACTGGCTGGATGCCCCGCCCAGTCTGCGCGATTTTCACCGGGTGTGGAACGGTATTACGCCCCCTCCCCTGCCCGCACCGGATTGGGATGCCTGGCGCGAGTGCGTGAGCGCCGCGCGCGCGCGCTTGCTGGCGCATGAAGACTTGGCCAGCCAGTTGATCCGGTTCGTCAGCGGCAAGCAGTTAAAATAATACGTTTAACCAAATCTCGCGGGCTTCTTTTCTGATTGCGGCCCGTTTTCACGCCACACTGGAACCCCACCATGAAAGTCGCTCAGGAAATCCGCGCCGGTAACGTCATCATGTACGGCAAGGACCCGATGATCGTCCTCAAGACCGAATACGCCCGCGGCGGGCGTGGCGCCGCCACCGTGCGCATGAAGCTCAAAAGCCTGCTGGGCAACATGGGCACCGAAGTCGTCTTCAAGGCCGACGACAAAATGGAGCAGGTCATCCTTGAACAAAAGGAGTGCACCTATTCCTACTTTGCCGACCCCATGTACGTCTTCATGGACGCCGAATATAACCAGTACGAGGTCGAGGCCGAGAACATGACCGACGCGCTCAATTACCTGGAAGACGGCATGGCGGTGGACGTGGTGTTCTACGACGGCAAGGCCATCTCGGTGGAACTGCCCACCACCGTAACGCGCGAAATCACCTGGACTGAACCGGCGGTCAAGGGCGATACCTCCGGCAAAGTCCTCAAACCCGCCAAGCTCGCCACCGGCTTCGATGTCAACGTGCCGCTGTTCGTCGGTCAAGGCGACAAGATCGAAATCGACACCCGCACCGGGGAATACCGCAAGCGCGTGTAAACGGCGCGGCAGTACCGCTTTGCGCACCCCGAAAAAAGGCTCCCCTCCGGGAGCCTTTTTCGCATAGGCGGGCGGCGCGACTCAACGGGGGTATGACGGTCACATTGTGGCG
>JAIRRE010000236.1 GCA_031256125.1 Burkholderiaceae bacterium | reverse complement strand
ACCTACGGCGATCCGACTCTGCGTGGCGGCGCGCTGGAGTTGCGCTACGTCTCGACCGCCGAGGACGTGCGCGTGGGTGACTTGCTCACCACCAGCGGAATCGACGGCGTGTATCCGCCCGGTTTGCCGGTGGCGCGTGTGCTCTCGGTGGAACGTCCGGCCGATGCCAGCTTCGCGCGTATCCTGTGTCAGCCACTGGCGCACTTGTCAGGTGTGACACAAGTGATGGTGCTTGCGCCGGTCGAGCAACCATCAAGCATCCCGCCAGACATGATTGGCCCGCATCTGTCGCCGCAAGCCCAGCTCCCGAATGAGGTATCTGCCTCGGCTGCCGTTGTCGCTGCTTCAGCGGCCGTTTCCGCAACCGCCGCGGCGTCGGCCACCGCAGCGCCAGTATCCTCCGCGCCGCCGCGCGCCTCGGTGAGCGCCACAAGCGTGGTCGGTGTCACCCGCACGGTGCGCGAACACAGTCCGCGTGCGCGCGTTCATCTCGCGCCCAATGTGAGCCGCGCTAGCGCCAGCAGCCGTGCAAGCACAAGCGCCAATCCAGGTGTCAGCCCGAATCTCAATTCCGCCAACTCCAGCCCGCCCGCTCTCGACGCCAGCGCCGACACAGGAGACAGCCCATGAACCTGATGCCGCCCGGCCAACCGCTGTTGCTGCCAGCCAAACCCGCCTTCATCTGGGCCAGCCTGCTCGTGGCGTTGCTGCTGGACTTGCTGCCGCTGGGCCGTCAGCCGTGGATACCGGACTTTCTGGCCGTGGCCCTGGTGTTCTGGAGCATCCACCAGCCGCGCCGCGTAGGCCTGACAGTGGCATTCATTGGCGGACTGTGTCTGGACGTGCAGCAAGCGTCACTGCTCGGCCAGCACGCGCTGGCCTATGTGGCGCTGATTTACTGCGCCATCATGATTCACCGCCGCATCCTGTGGTTCTCGCTGCCGTGGCAGGCGTTGCAACTGTTCCCGCTGTTTCTGGCCGCCCACGCCATCGTTCTGGCATTGCGCCTGATTGGCGGCGCATCGTTTCCCGGCTGGGCGTTGCTGCTGGCGCCAGTGCTCGAAGCGGCGCTCTGGCCCATCGCCACCGCGCTGCTGCTGCTGCCCCAGCGCCGTCCGCCCGACCCCGACGAAAACCGCCCCCTTTAGAGTTGCGCGTCGAGCCTTGCGTGTCGAGCGTCGGGAAACAGTGAACGCTTTACAGTTCGGGCAACGTTCGCGCGGTTAATGTTCTGTTTTTGTTTTTTTCCAGTTCATCAGTTGGCCGCCGAACACTCAATTCGCTCATGACCGAACTGCGCAATGTCAAAGCCGAAGTGGCGCGTTTCCGCCGCCGGTTGCTGGTGCTTGGGCTGGTGATGCTGGCAGCGTTCGGGTTGGTCATTGCGCGGCTGGTGGTGTTGCAAGTGGCGCGCCACGAGGAGCTGGCGCAACAGGCCGAGAACAACAGTACGGCGGTGCTGCCTATCGTGCCCAACCGGGGTGAGATTTTTGACCGCAACGGCATCGTGCTGGCGACCAATTACAAGACTTACACGCTGGAGATCACACCCTCGCGGCTGAATCGCCCACTGGAGGACGCCATTAACGCCATCGCACAAATCGTGGACGTGACGCCGCGCGACCGCAAGCGATTCAAGCGCGCGCGTGAAGATTCGCGCAGTTTCGATTCGGTGCCGCTGCGCTTTCGCCTCACCGACGAGGAGGTGGCCCGCTTTGCCGCGCAGGCGTACCGTTTTCCGGGCGTGGAAATCAAGGCCCGGCTGATGCGCACCTATCCGCTGGGTACGGCGGCGGCGCACGTGGTCGGCTACATTGGCCGCATCAACCCGTCCGAGCAAGACCAGATCGACAACAGTGACGATGCTGACAACTACCGCGGCACCGACTACATCGGCAAACTCGGCATCGAAAGCAGTTACGAGCAGATGCTGCACGGCTCCACCGGTTTCGAGGTCATGGAGACCGACGCCAGCGGCCAGGCGGTGCGGCTGCTTTCCAGCCACCCGGCCACGCAGGGGGAATCTATCCGGCTAACGCTCGACATCAAATTGCAGCAACTGGTCGAGCAGCTTTACGGCAACCGGCGTGGCGCGCTGGTGGCCATCGACCCCAAGACCGGCGAGGTACTGGCCTTCGTCAGTCAACCCGCGTTCGATCCCAACCTGTTCGTCGATGGCATTGGTCAGGACGATTGGGACGCGCTCAACAACTCCCCGGACAAACCGCTGCTCAACCGCGCGCTGCGCGGCGCGTATCCGCCCGGCTCCACCTACAAGCCATTCATGGCCTTGGGCGCGCTGGAAAAACACTATCGCACACCTGGCCAAATTACCGTTGACCGCGGTTCATGGACATTTGGCGGTCACGTCTTTCGCTCCTCCGACGGGCCGCTGGGGCCGCTCGATCTAACGCACGCCATCATCAAATCCAGCGATGTCTATTTTTACCAGCTCGCCAACGACATGGGCGTCAACGTCATCCACGACTTCATGTCACCGCTGGGCTTCGGGCGACTCACCGGCATCGACCTGCCTGGTGAAGTACACGGCGTGCTGCCCTCGACCGCGTGGAAGCGCGAAACCTTCAAGCGCCCGGCACAACAAAAATGGTTTGCCGGCGAAACCATCTCGCTGGGCATCGGACAAGGCTACAACAGCTTTACCATGCTGCAACTGGCCAGCGCCCTGTCCACGCTGGTCAACAACGGCGTGCGCCACACGCCGCATCTGGTGCGCCAACAGTTCGACCCGGCCAGCCAGCATTGGATCGCCACTGCGCAACCGCCCGGCCACAACCTGGGCTACCACCCGGCCA
>JAIRRE010000228.1 GCA_031256125.1 Burkholderiaceae bacterium | reverse complement strand
TATTCGATTTGGAACAACCGCTGGCTGGCCCGCCGCCCGGATATTTCGCCCTGGGACTGGTCGTTGCTGGTCGGCGTGGCAACAGGGGCGCTGGCCTTGCTGCTGGCCGCGCCCGCGTTTTTTGCGCCGCTGTTACTGGCCGAGGCCGCGCCAGTGCGCCATGCGCCGGGGGATTGGCTGCGCTTCTGGCTGATTACCGGAGCGCTGGCGATACTCGCTTCGGTGGTCGGCAACGGCTTTTGGAACCGCGCCAGCCGGTTGCTGCCGCTGACCATGCTCGGCCAGATGATCGTGTTCGAGACGGTGTTTGGATTGTTCTACGGCTTTCTGTATCAATGGCGGCTGCCCAGCGGGCTGGAGTGGCTGGCAATGGTCAGCCTGACCGGCGGCGTGCTATGGTGCGCGCGGGTACATCGGCAAAAACATTTGTGAGGGGTATTGCATGAGGGTGGTGGTTTTCGCGGGCTATTCCGGCGCGGGCAAGACGCCGCTCATCGACGCGCTGATTCCGTGGCTCAAGGGCCGGGGATTGCGCGTGTCGGTGGTCAAGCACGCGCACCACGGCTTCGACATTGACCATCCGGGCAAAGACAGCTATCGCCATCGCGCGGCGGGCGCGTTCGAGGTGGTGGTGGCTTCCGCGCGGCGGCTGGCGCTGATGCGCGAGTTCGAGCATGAGTTGCCATACGAGGCGCCGCTTACCGTGCACCAGTTGATCGCCGAATTGGATGGCGGCGTGGACTGGGTGCTGGTAGAGGGCTTCCGCCACGCCGATTTGCCCAAGATCGAAATTTGGCGCGCAGGGCAGGATCGCCCGCCGCTGTATCCCGGTGATCCGCGCGTGGCCGCGCTGGTCACAGCCGATGCGCCGCCGCAAGCTACTGCGTTGCCGGTATTCGCGCCCGATGCGGTTGCCGCGCTCGGCGCGTGGCTATTGGCGCACAGCGCGCGCTTTGATTACGATGCGGCGCGTTATTTGCCCGACTGCCATGCCTGAAGAAAAAACACTGATTCCGCTCGATGACGCGCTTGCGCGCCTGCTTGCCGCCGTAACGCCGCTGGCCCGAACCGAAGACCTCGACCTGCTCGATGCCGATGGCCGGGTATTGGCACAGGATGTGATTTCGGAGTTGCAAGTGCCGCCGTACGCTTGCGCGGCGATGGATGGCTACGCGCTGCGCGTCGCCGATGTTCCGGCCTCCGGCGCGGCGCTGGCTGTAACGCAACGCATCGCCGCCGGGCAAACCGGCGCGCCATTGGCCGCTGGTAGCGCGGCGCGCATCTTCACCGGCGCGCCGCTGCCGCCGGGAGCCGATGCGGTGGTGATGCAGGAGGACGCGCAAAGTCTCGATGGCGGTGCGCGCGTGCAGATTGCCGCGCGGCCCAAGGCGGGACAGCATGTCCGCCCGGCGGGCGAGGACGTGGCGCGCGGCGCAGTCATCCTGCATCGGGGCGAGCGACTCCGGGCGGCCAGCCTGGGGCTGGCGGCCAGCGGCGGCCTGGCACGCGTGGCGGTCGCCGCGCCGCCGCGTGTGGCGCTGCTGTGCACCGGCGACGAACTGGTCGCGCCGGGCAGTATTGCGCCGCGCGATTTACCGCCGGGGCGCATCTACGACAGCAACCGTTTCTTTTTGCGCGCGCTATTGGCGCGGCTGGGGTGTCAAGTCAGCGATCTGGGCGAGCTGCCCGACCGGCTGGATGCCACTGTGGCGGCGCTGGATCAAGCGGCGCAAACGCACGACCTGATTTTGACCAGCGGCGGCGTATCGGTGGGAGAGGAAGATCACGTCAAGCCCGCCGTGCAGCGGCTCGGCCGGCTCGATGTGTGGCAAATCGCCATCAAGCCCGGCAAGCCGTTTGCGTTTGGCCAATTGCCCCGCGCCAGTGGCGGCGGGGTGTGTTACTTTGCGGGTTTGCCGGGTAACCCCGTAGCTGGTTTCATCACCTTTTTGCTGTTGGTGCGGCCTTTGCTGCTCAAACTCCAGGGCGCGGCGCGACTCGATCCGCTGGCGCTGCCGCTGCGCGCCGATTTCGACTGGCCCCGGCCCGGCAAACGACGTGAATTTCTGCGCGTGCGCCGCAATGCCGCAGGCGGGTTGGATTTGTATCCCAACCAGGGTTCGGCGGTGCTGGCCGCATTGCACTGGGCTGATGGCCTGGTCGATTTACCGGCTGGACAAACCCTGGCCCAAGGGGCCGTGGCGCGCTACCTGCCGCTGGCGGAGTTGCTGGCATGAAGATCAACGTGCACTATTTCGCCGCCGTTCGTGAAGCCTTGGGGCGCGACGCGGAAACGCTGGAAACACAAGCCCCAACCCTGGCAGCGCTGCGCGACGAACTGATCGCCCGTGGCGAGCCGTATGCCGCCGCGCTGGCGCGGGGCAAGGCGGTGCGCGCCGCGCTCGATCGGGCCATGCAGGACGAAGGCGCGGCTTTGCACGAAGATGCGGAAGTGGCGTTTTTTCCGCCCGTCACCGGCGGATGAAGGTATCGGCTGTGCCATGACAGCGCCGCGCGTATCCATCTCCATCCAGACCGATGACTTCGACGCGAGCGCGGAATTAACGCGGCTGCGCGTCGGCGATGCACGCGTGGGGGCGGTCTGCTGCTTCGTTGGCACGGTGCGCGATTGCCATCCCGACCAGAAGGAGGCCGAAGTCCGTTGGCTGGAACTGGAACACTACCCCGGCATGACCGAGCGCGCCATTGCGGCGATGGCCGATCAGGCGCAGCGGCGCTTTGCGCTGCATGGCGTGCGCGTTATCCACCGCATCGGGCGGCTCGCGCCGCAAGACCAGATCGTGCTGGTCGCCGTTACGGCAACGCATCGCGGCGTCGCTTTTCAAGGTTGCGAATTTTTGATGGATTACCTCAAAACCCAAGCGCCATTCTGGAAAAAAGAAACCACGCCTTCGGGTGCACGCTGGGTCGATGCGCGCGCGGCGGATGACGCGGCGCTGGCGCGCTGGGGTATCCAAGGACGCAATGCGGCGTGAGGCAGGGAGCGTTGGCTTGGGCGGTTCAGGGCGACGCTGAATAAGCCACATGCGGCTGTCCACCCCGATTGGTTTATCCCGCCGCCAGTTTGTCTTGCGTGCGATGTTCAAAATCCGCCGCGTCGTGGCGTTCGTGCAATTGTTCGGCGGGTGCGCCGGTCAGGCGATTGACCATGCGGCCG
>JAIRRE010000205.1 GCA_031256125.1 Burkholderiaceae bacterium | reverse complement strand
TTGTTCGTACTACTCATCTCCCTTCCCCCCGCGCGCGCCCAAAGCGTAGCCGAAGCGGAGAAGCAAGCCTACTGCCAATACGTGCAGGATCAAGCCGCCGCCCAGCGCACGCTCGACACCGGCGTGCAGGTGTATGGCCAACTCGGCCAATCGAGCAATAACACCACCAAGCAAGCCGTAGTCGGGTTGCAAGAGAGCCTCTCGCGCAACCTGCAAGGCATCTCCGCCACGCGCATAGGGGTGCTGGAATGCACGCTTTACCGCGCAACGGTTGATGTTGACCGGGCAACCAAATACCGGCTCGCCGCCATCGCCCAGCGCGTTGGGACGCAACGTGTCAAGGGTCTGGGCAATAGCGGCGCGCTCAAGGTTCTGAATGAAGAAATCGCGGCAACGCAAAAACGCATGGGAGCCGGCGATGCCACCTTGGCCGACCTGATGGCGCTCACCGATCGGCGCGCCACCGTCATGACACAACTGCGCGCTGCGCAGAACGACGCCATTCAGCCTGTTCCCGATCTGCCCGATGTCAATCTCGATCAGGCGATGGTGCGCATCGATCAGGCCACGCTTGCGCTGCAAAAAGAACTCAATCACCAGCAAACCCTGCAAACGTGGGATCTGGCGCTAATCGGCGGCGTGCAAAAGCCGCTGGCGGATATGCCGGCGGGCACCTCCACCGGTATGCAGCCATTTGTCGGGTTGACGGTTTCCTACAACCTTAGCGCCCAGGCTTACCGTCGCAAACTCGACAACGCCACCGCCTCGCTCATGGCCTTGCGGCGTCAGCAAAACGACCAGTTGTATCAGCGCGTTTCCATGCTGAAAAAGACTTTGGCTGACAACCTGAAGATGGCACAGGACAGCCTGCCCGTTCTGACTGACGAATTCAACCGGCTGAGCGCCACTTACGCCCGGCTCCAAAAACTCGATACCCCGGAATCGGTGCGGATGCGAACCCAAATCCGCGTCAGCCTTGCCCTGGCGAAGGCTGAACTGGACGCCACCCGTACTCAAATCACTTTACTTTCAGATTATCATGCGCAAAATCAATAAAGTAGCCGTTGTCGGCTTAGGCTACGTCGGCAGCCCGCTGGCGTTTGAACTGGCCAAATATTTCGACGTTGTCGGCTATGACATCAACTCCGGCCGCGTGGCTGAACTGCTGGCCGGTCACGACAGAACCGGCGAACTCGCCGGCCAGAACTTGCAGTCGGCCAACTGGTCGTTGACCTCCGATGCCGCCGATGCGCTGGGTGACGCGGACGTGGTAATCGTTACCGTGCCCACGCCCGTTACCGATGCGCACGTGCCCGACCTCAAACCGGTTACCGGCGCGACTGAAACCATTGCGGCTCACCTTGCGCCCGGCGCGACGGTGATCTACGAAAGCACCGTTTATCCCGGCGTGACGGAAGACATCTGCGTGCCGATTCTGGAACAGCGCGACCCGGCCACGGGCGCCAAACGCCGCCAGCATGGCTGCGACTTCTGGGTTGCCTACTCACCCGAACGCATCAACCCGGGCGACAAGGTGCATACGCTGACCAGTACCCCGAAAATCGTCTCCGGCGACACCGCAGAAACGCTCGACCTGGTGGATACGCTCTACTCCAAAATCACCTCCACCTACCGGGCGGGCAGCATCAAGGTCGCCGAAGCGGCCAAGGTTATCGAAAACACCCAGCGCGACGTAAATATTGCGCTGATGAACGAACTGTCGGAAATCCTCTCGCGCCTGGACATCGATACGCTCGACGCCATCGACGCCGCCGCGTCCAAGTGGAACTTCCACCGTTACGTGCCCGGCTTCGTGGGCGGACACTGCATCTCCGTTGACCCTTATTACCTGACGCATCGTTCGACACAGGTCGGCTACAGTCCATCGCTGATCCTTGCGGCGCGGGAAGTCAACGACAAGATTCCGGCCCTGATCGCCCGGAAAACGCTCCGCGCCATGCACTTGGCCCGGTTGCCGCAGGATTCCAAAATCACCGTGCTGGGCATCACATTCAAGGAAAACGTACCTGACATCCGCAACTCCAAGGCTGTGGACTTGGTGCGCGAGTTCATGAGCTGGGGGTTCGATGTGCAGGTGGTTGATCCGCTGGCCGACCCGGCGGAGGTCGAACATGAATACGGCATCAAACTCACCAGCGGTTCAGCCTGCCAGCCCGCCAGCGCCGTGGTGCTGGCGGTGGCGCACGATGACTTTGTAAGCAACGGCTGGGACCGTGTTTTGGCGCACATTCCGCCGGACCAAGACGCGGTGGTCGCTGATGTCAAAGGCGCGTTGCCGCGCCAGGACGTACCCGGCCACATTACGCTGGTGCGGGCTTGATATTTTGAAACCTGCCGCGAAGGAGCGCGATGTGAAAAAAATCCTGTGCGCGCTGGCACTGTACCTGTGGCTGGTTCCAGCATGGGCCGCCGACCTCCAATGGGCCGGAACGGCATGGAGCATCCGTTCGGGCGCGGGCAAACCCTGCGCTACCCACTACGCCAACCCCAAAGGCGCGTGGGTCGATGCCCAAGGCTGGCTGCACCTGAAACTGGTACGCGGAGCGGACGGGCAGTTTGCCTGCGTCGAACTGGAATCGCGCCAGCGATTCGGCTATGGGCATTACGCTTTCGAGGTGCGCGGCCCTATCGGCGCCATCGACCCAAACGTCGTGCTCGGTATTTTCATGTACCCGACGCCGGATGTGGGCAAGGACCGCACCAACGAAATCGACATCGAAATTGCCCGTTGGGGCAAGCCTGGCGCGCCCCAGATTTACTATACCGTGTGGGGGCGAGAACACCCCGGAGCGCGCTATGTCAAATTTGCCGTACCCGAAAACATAGACCATTCGATCTTCGCCTTTGATTGGCAGCCGAATGCCGTAACGTGGCAATCCCCGCTGCAACAAGGCAGCGCGGCGGGTTTTGAAGGCGATATTGCCGATCAACCGCAAAAACTGCATTTCAATTTGTGGCTTTTTAAACAACCCAATCCAGCCAATGGGCGCGAGGTTGAATTTACGATCAAATCGCTGGAACCGTTGTCATGGATGCGTTGATTAAATTAATTTTTACGTTGCCGTTGGTAGTAATGGCGCTTAATTTCGGAGTAACACTGGTATTACGCCTGAGTGCCAAATCGACATTTTTGCGAAAAAACTATACGCTGCAACCGCGTGTAAGCATACTCTTGCCGTGTTTCAATGAAGGAAGACAAGTTTTCAGAACAATTAAGAGTATTATTGCCAACGATTACCCAATCAACAAAGTGGAAGTAATAGCGGTTGACGATTGTTCTGCCGACAATACTTACCTCTGGATCGAGCGGGCCGCACGCCGATGGGCAAACGTGCAGGCGTTCAAGAATCCGGTTAATTCCGGAAAACATCAAACGCTCTCGAATGCAATGAAACATGCAAAAGGGGAAATTCTAATCTGTATTGACTCTGATTGCATTTTCGACCGGCGTGCAATTGCTGAGTTGACCGCCTGTTTTGAAGACCCGCGCATCGGTGCAGTGGGCGGACGGGTTGGCATTAGCAATCCACGGAGTAATATCCTGACGCAGTGCCAGACCCTAGTGTACTACTATGCGTTCCAGATCATGAAGATGTCCCAAAACTGGACGCGCAACGTTACGTGTATTTCCGGTTGTATGTTTGCCGTCCGGCGCAAACATTTTGAGGCGATTGAGGAACAGGTCAAGAGCCGCAACTGGTTCGGCATTGGCGTCCGCGATGGCGAAGATCGCTATATGACACACTTGTTATTACTTAAAGGATTGAAAACCTATATTAATATAGATGCCCAATGCTGGACTGCCGCACCAAATAATTTAAAACAGCTTTTCATGCAACAATTGCGTTGGCGCCGCAGCGGATTGCGTGATTTGTTTTGGACGTTGCGAACTTTTCGCACCAATCTTGCCATTTTGCATCCGCTGACCATAATCAACCTTATGATTCCAGGGGCGCTCACCGTAATGTGGCCTGCGATGTATATCTACGCAATAAGTTCAGGATGGGTTGCCGAGCAACTTTTCTTGACCATGCCGTTCTATTTCTTGATATATATTTGTGTTGGACTACTGTTCAATCTTTACGCGCACCGGCACAATCCGGAGCAGAAAATATCGCCGTTGCTAGTTGGCTCTCTTGGGTTGTGGTTTATCGTTGATTCATTTTTTACCACTCTTGTCGCCCTTTGCACCTTCGACGTGGGCGATTGGGGTACGCGCGGCGCGGCAGCGCCCAAGGCTACCGCTGGTTGATCGACATAAACGGGCTTCCTGATTGCTGCGTGAGCGCACGTTTGCGCCTCCGGTAAAGTTTTCAGTCATGACCCCGAGTGGCACCGGGATGTGATCCCTAAAATGCCAAGGCTTGTTGCTACGGCAAGGAGATGGATGTCATGGCTGTGTATGAACTCGATGGCGTGGCGCCGCAGGTGGATGCGAGCGCGTGGGTGGCTGATTCCGCGCAGGTAATCGGCGACGTGAAACTGGCGGCGGATGTGAGTCTGTGGTTTGGTTGCGTAGCGCGCGGCGATTCGGCGCATATCGCCGTTGGCGCAGGCACCAACGTGCAAGACCAGAGCATGTTGCACGCCGATCCCGAATGGCCGCTGACCGTGGGCGCGCGCGTGACGGTGGGCCACCGCGTGACGCTGCACGGCTGCACCGTGGGCGATGACACCTTGATCGGCATGGGCGCCACTGTGCTCAACGGCGCACGCATTGGCAAACACTGTGTGGTCGGCGCCAACGCGCTGGTGACGGAAGGTAAAACCTTTCCCGACGGCAGCCTGATTCTGGGCGCACCGGCGCGCGTGGCGCGGCATCTGACGCCGCCAGAGATCGAAGGAATCCAACGCAGCGCGCAGCATTACGCGGAGAACGCGCGGCGGTTCCGCGCCGGGTTAAAAAAGATCGCCTGAGGCGCAGGTTGACGATTGATGTCCGAACTGCATAAATTTATTTTCAATGGCCTGCCGGTGCGCGGCACGCTGGTACGCATCACCGACAGCTGGCAGGAAGTTCTGCGCCGCCGCGCCGCCAACACGGCGACCGGCGCCTGGCCGCAGCCGGTGGCGGAACTGGTTGGCGAGATGGCCGCCGCCGGGGTGCTGCTGCAAGACAGCATCGTGTTCGATGGCCCGCTGGTGCTGCAAATCTTCGGCGACGGGCCGGTCAAGGTAGCGGCGGCGGAGGTGCTGTCGGATTTGCGTTTCCGCGCCACCGCGACGGTAACGGGCGAGGTTGCGCCCGGCGCGCTGTTGTCCGAACTGGTCAACGCGCAAGGTCAAGGGCGCTGTGCCATTACGCTCGATCCGGGGCGCGCGCCCGGCCAGCAGCCGTATCAAAGCGTGGTGCCTTTGACGGACGAGCGCGGGAACAAGCTGGAATCGCTGGCCGCCGTCATTGGCCACTACATGCGCCAATCCGAGCAAATCGACACTGCGCTGGTGCTGGCCGCCGATGAACACGCGGCCTGCGGGCTGCTGATTCAGCGCCTGCCGGGGCAAGGCGAAAAAAATCTTGCGCGCGGCCAAAGTGCGCAAGAAGATGAGGATGAGCACTTCCAGCGTATTGCCGTATTGGCGCAAAGCCTGCGGCGCGAGGAGTTGTTGACGCTCGACGCCGATACCCTCTTGCACCGGCTGTTTTGGCAAGAACGGCTAACGCGCTTCGTGCCGCTGACGGATGAGCGCGGTCCGCGCTTTGCCTGCGCTTGTTCACGCGAGGGCATGATGACCGCGCTGCGCGCACTCGGCGAAGATGAAGTGCGGGACATATTGCGCGAACGCGGCGAATTTGAAATCAGTTGCGACTTTTGCGGCCATCAGGAACACTTCGACGCGGTGGACATGGCACGCCTGTTCACACCTGCGGAAATGCTCGCCAGCGGCCCGGACACGATGCAGTGACGATGCGCCTGGACATCATCACACTGTTCCCGGAATTGTTCGCGCCTTTTCTGGCGGCAGGCGTTACGCGCCGCGCCTTTGAAAGCGGGCAGGTTCAGGTCAAACTCTGGCAACTGCGCGATTTTGCCGAGGGCGCTTATCGGCGCGTGGATGACCGTCCCTTTGGCGGCGGCCCCGGCATGGTGATGCTGGCTGAGCCGCTGGCGCGTTGCGTGCAGGCGATTCGCACCGACCGGGCAGATGCAGCCGATCAAGCCGATGCGCGGGCGGAAGTGCCAGTGGTGCTGTTTTCCCCGGCGGGCCGCAAGTTGGACCACGGCGCGGTCCAGCAGTGGGCTGCCAGTTGCGGCGCGATTCTGGTTTGCGGCCGCTATGAAGGCATTGACCAGCGCTTTATCGACGCTTGCGTTACGCACCAGATCAGCTTGGGCGATTTTGTGCTTTCGGGCGGCGAAATTGCCGCGCTGGCTCTGCTCGATGCCGTGGCGCGCCTACAACCGGGCGTGCTGCACGATCCGGCCAGCAGCCAATTGGACAGCTTCAATCCGGCGCTCCAGGGGCTGCTCGACAGCCCCCATTACACCCGGCCCGAAGTCTGGCGCGGCGTCCCGGCGCCGCCGCCGCTGTTGTCCGGGCATCACGCGCACATCGAACGCTGGCGGCGCGAGCATTCCCTGACACTCACGGCAACCGAGCGCCCTGACCTCATCGCCAGCGCACGCGCCCAAGGGTGGCTTACCGCCGGAGATGAGGTTTATCTGCGCGGGCTGAATGCAGCGGCCAAACGCGCTTGAGCGCGACGGCTTGCGGCATGAGTAAAACAAACTCATTGATCTGGAAAGCGCCTTCCAAAACCTTAGAATTTATCCGTAAATAATATTCACCTGCAAT
>JAIRRE010000187.1 GCA_031256125.1 Burkholderiaceae bacterium | reverse complement strand
CTGCGCCGTTATGAGCGTGCGCGGCGGGCGCAGTGGCAACGCTTTGCCTTCGCCACCGATGGCTTGCAGCGCCTGTTCACGCAGCCACAGCCGGGCATTGCCTGGCTGCGCAACCGGGGCATGGAGTTGTTTGACCGCTGCGCGCCAATCAAGTCGCGCGCCGCCCGCGCGGCGATGGGGCTGGCGTGAACGCACGCCAATTGTGGGTAATCTTGATTCTGCTACGCTGGCGGCTTGATTCTGTTTTGTTATCCGCCTCACGGGATTGTTTTTTCACAGCTCCACCATCATGACACGCAAATTCCTGATTGCCGCGCTGGCCCTGCTGGCGTTGAGCTTGCCTTTGATCGCCCGCGCGGACGAAGCCGCGATTCGTAAAAACCTGGCCGTACGCCTGCCGGAGGCGTTCTCGCAAATCGACCAAATCACCCCAACGCCCATGACGGGGCTGTACGAGGTCCGTGTCGGCACCGACCTGTTCTATACCGATGCCCAGGGTGACTGGCTGATTCAGGGCGATTTGATGGACACGCGCGCGCACAAGAATCTGACCGAGGATCGTCTGAACAAGCTCACCGCCATCGCGTTCAAGGATTTGCCCATGCAGAATGCTTTTACCATTGTGCGCGGCACTGGTAAGCGCCAACTGGCGTTGTTTGAAGACCCCAACTGCGGCTATTGCAAACATTTCGAGCAGGGCTTGCAGAAGATTAGCGACATCACCGTGCACGTGTTCCTGATTCCGATTTTGGGACAGGATTCGACGGTCAAGGCGCGCCAGATATGGTGCAGCGCCGACCAGGGCAAGGCTTGGCAGGACTGGATGGTGCGTGGCATCAAACCCATGGGCAGCGCCGATTGCGACGCAGACGCTCTGCAAGCAAATCTTGACTTTGCGCGCAAATACCACATCACCGGCACGCCGACGCTGGTGTTTGCCGATGGCTCGCGGGTTTCGGGCGCGCTGCCTGAGCAACAGGTTGAGCAACGCCTGTCCAAATAACCGCTTGCCGATAACCACCCGCAACGCTTGCAAGTGACATCCGGCACCGTTGGCTACACCGTGCGTATGGGTGACTTGCACGGTCACCGCTACGCTGTGGAGATGGTCATCGGCGCGCCAGAGGCGGCGCAGCGCGTATCGCTGCCGGTATGGATACCGGGCAGCTATCTGGTGCGCGAGTTCTCGCGCCACCTCTCGCCGCTGACCGCGCGGCAGGGCCGCAAGGCGCTGGCGGTAATGCAAATTGACAAATGCACTTGGGAAATCGCCTGCGACCCGGCCCAGCGGCTGACGCTGGCCTATGAGGTCTATGCCTTTGACGACTCGGTGCGCGCCGCTTGGCTCGATACGCAGCGGGGCTTTTTCAACGCTACCAGTTTGTTGCTGCGCGCGCACGGGCGTGAAAATGCGCCGCACCGGTTGACCGTGCCGCGCCCGTCGCAACCCGAATGCCGGATCAAAGGGCGGGAATGGCAACTGGCGACCGCGCTGGAGCCGCTCAAAACCGCCGCCTGCGGTTTTGGCACGTATTGCGCGGCGGACTATGACGAATTGGCCGACCACCCGGTGGAACTGGGCGCGTTCTGGAGCGGCGCTTTCACCGCCGGGGGCGTGCAGCATCGCTTCGTGGTCGCGGGCGCGCCGGAAACGTTCGATGGCGCGCGGCTGCTGGCCGATGCGCAAGCCATTTGCGCGGCGGCCATCCGCTTCTGGCCCGGCAAAGCGCCATTCCAGCGTTACCTGTTTTTGCTCAATGCGGTGCAGGACGGCTATGGCGGTCTGGAACACTGCGCCAGCACGGCGCTGATTTGCGCCTGGCGCAACCTGCCGCGGTTGCCGCAACCGGGCGATGATGGCGCCAAACCCGGTAAACCCGATGATGACTACACCACGCTGCTCGGCCTGGTCAGTCATGAATACTTTCACGCCTGGAACGTCAAGCGGCTCAAGCCCGCTGAATTCGCGCGCTACGACTATGCCTGCGAAAACTACACGCGCCTGCTGTGGTTCTTCGAGGGCTTCACCAGTTATTACGACGACTTGCTGTTGCTGCGCGCGGGCCGCATCGACCAGGCGGCATATCTGGGGTTGCTGGCCAAGACCATCAACCAGATCGCGCAAGCGCCCGGGCGGCGTGTGCAATCGCTGGCGCAAGCCAGCTTTGATGCCTGGGTGCGTCACTACCGTTCCGACGAAAACACGCCCAACAGCACCGTCAGTTATTACTGCAAGGGCGCGTTGGCGGCGCTGTGCTTCGATCTCACGCTGCGCGCCGAAGGCCGTGCCACGCTCGACGATGTGATGTGCGCACTGTGGCAGCGCTGCAAGGGCGGTGCGATGCGCGAGGCCGATTTCGCCGGCGCGCTGACCCGGTTGGGCGGGCGTCTCTTCGACCGCGAAATGGCCGATTGGATTCACGGTACAGGCGAATTGCCCGTTATCGACCTGCTGCGGCAAGCGGGCATTGCCGTCCAGCGCGACCCCGCGCCGCTGGCGCAGCGACTGGGCTTGCGCGTGCGGGAAGGGACGGACGGGATCGTCATCAAAACCGTGCTCGATGGCGGTCCGGCGGCGCGCGCGGGCATGGCCGCCGGCGATGAGTGGCTGGGCGTCGAATCGCCCGCGGCAGGCTGCGACCGTGGTACCGGCCCCGCGGCGGGCTGGCGCTTGCGGCGGCTCGACGAGCTGCTGGTCAACGTCGGTTTGGACAAACCCGTCACCGCGCTGGTGGCGCGCGGCGGGCGGCTGCTGCGCCTGCCGTTGCCGCCCGCCGGTGACGGCGCAGGCGGTGTCTGGCGTTTGTCGCCGCGCGAAACCACCAAGCCGGTGGATACGCAGCCCGGCAGCCGCCTGCTTATGCAGTGGCCCGCGCGCTGAATCCCAGCGACCGGCGCGCGCTCTGGGCCGCGCTGATCGTGGCGCTGCTGCTCAATGTCAGCGCGCTGATCTGGGTGTATTCATGGCTGGAGTTGCCCAGCCTGATAAAGCGACTGCCGCCGCCGTTTTACACGCGCGTACTGCACCCCCAAGCTGAACCGCAACCCGTGCCCGCGCAGCCGTCCCGGCACGCCGCCGCTCGCCCCAAACGCCGTATTACCCGGCACATCCAGACTGGGCCGGTGGCGATTGAATCGGTAGCTTGGTCGGCCAGCGCCGCACCGGCTGCCGAACCCGCCGCCAGCGCCCCGCAGCCGCAGGCATCATCGGTTGCCCAAGCCGCTTCGGACGCCGCATCTGAATTTGTATTCCCGCCCGTATCAACGCCGCCCGGTTTCGGCGCTTCCGCAGCGCCCTTGGCCGCTATCGCCGCCAGTGAAACCGCTTTGGCCGCCAGCAAAGCCGCCCCCGCTATCGACCAAGCCGCTTCAGTCGCCAGCGCGGCCACCCCTGTCATCAGTGAAGTCATCTCCGTCGCCAGTGATGTTGCTCACGCGGCCAGTAAGACTGTCCCGGCTGCCAGTGATGCCGCCGCCGCCGCCGTGGCCGCCGCGCCGCCAGCGCCCCGCAGCCGCAGGCATCA
>JAIRRE010000141.1 GCA_031256125.1 Burkholderiaceae bacterium | reverse complement strand
TACAGGGCGATGACGAAGAACACGGCGAGCGTCTTGATGCAGGTGACGGCAAAGATGTCGCGGTAGGACTGGCGGTGCGTCAGTCCCGTGACCGCCAGCAGCGTGATGACCGCGCCGTTGTGCGGCAGCGTGTCCATGCCGCCGCTGGCCATGGCGACCACGCGATGCAGCACTTCCAGCGGGATATGCGCGGCCTGCGCGCCTTGAATGAACGCGTCGTGCATGGCCGCCAGGGCAATGCCCATGCCGCCGGAAGCCGAACCAGTAACGCCGGCCAGCGCGGTAACCGATATCGCCGACTTGACCAGTGGGTTGGGGATGCTCCTGAGCGCATCGCTGACCACGATAAAGCCGGGCAGCGCCGCAATGACGCCGCCAAAGCCGTATTCCGACGCGGTGTTGAGCGAAGCCAGCAGCGCGCCGGCCACTGCCGAGCGTGAGCCTTCGGCAAAGCGCGCCTTGATGCGCGGGAAAGCCGTGACCACCACCAGCACGATGCCCACGAGCAGCGCCGCTTCCACCGCCCAGATGCCCACTGATGCGGCAACAGGCGTGGTTACCGGCGCAGACAAACCGGGCAGCCGATCCGGGCCGATGACGTAATTGGCCACGCCATACCAAACCGGGATCCATTTGGTGAAAATGAAGTTGGCCACGCCCACCAAAATCAGCGGCAGGATAGCCAGCACCGGGTTGGGCAGGTTGCCAGAGGACGCCACATGCACCGGTTCGTTGACCAGATCGGCGGGATTGCCGTAACCCTCACCCTTGGCCTGCGCGGCGCGACGGCGCCATTCGAGATAGGTCAGGCCGACCACAATAATGAATAGCGAACCGATGGTGCCCAGCCACGGCGCAGCCCAACTGGTGGTCTTGAAGAACGTGGTCGGGATGATGTTCTGGATTTGCGGCGTACCCGGCAGCGAATCCATGGTGAACGAGAAAGCCCCCAGCGCGATCGCACCGGGCATCAGACGCTTGGGAATATTGCTCTGCCGGTAAAGCTCGGCGGCAAACGGATAGACCGCGACCACCACCACGCACAGCGATACGCCGCCGTAGGTCAGCAGCGCGCACACGGCGACGATCACCGCGTTGGCGCGCGAGCGCCCGATGTAGCGGATCGCCGCGTTGACGATGGATTCGGCAAAGCCAGACAGCTCAATCACCTTGCCAAACACCGCGCCGAGCATGAACACCGGAAAGTAACTCTTGACGAAAAAGACCATCTTGTCCATAAAGAGGCCCGAGTACACCGGTGCCACCGCCGCCGGATCGGTCAACAACACCGCCGCCAGCGCCGCAATAGGCGCCATCAGAATCACACTGTAGCCGCGATAGGCGGCGAACATCAAGAACGCCAGCGCGGCAATAACAACAATGAATGTCATGATGAAAAATTACCCCCCTTGAATTTTGGCGGTATCGTCATTGCAGTAAATTGTGCCCCTTTATTACAACGGCGTTACGGTATTATTTTAAATTTCCCAATCAGCAGGGCAAAAGCTTGCTTGATACGCGCCCGGCGCGCGGCGTCCCAATGGTAAAAACCCTGCCCCGTGGACGCGCCCAGTTCCTCCTTGTCAACGTGCGCGGCCAGTAATTCCAGCGCCGCGCCTTCGTCCCTGGCAAGTTTGGGCATCAAATGTTTGGAGATCGACAGGAACGTGTGCAGCCCGCCCAGATCGGCGCCTTCCAGCGGCCCCATGACGCTGTAGCGGCGACCCAGCGAAGCGCGCATCACGGCATCGACCTGCTCGGGCGTGGCCGCGCCGCTGCGCACGATGTGCAACGCTTCGCGCAGCACCGCGAATTGCAGCCGGTTGCCGATAAAGCCCGGAATCGCCGCCTTGAGCGCTACCGGCTCCGCGCCGATGGCGCGCAGCAGCGCAACGGCGCGATCGACCAGCGCCGGATCGGTTTCTGCGGCCGGGACTATCTCTACCAGCGGAATTACGTGCGGTGGATTCCAAAAATGCAGGATGACAAAACGCTCGCGCCGCCGCATGTTCTGCACCAACTGGTCGGGCGGGAAGCTGCTGGTATTGCTGGCGATCACCGCCTCCGGCGGCAGGATCGCTTCGAGCCGCGCATACAGGTCGCGTTTGCTGTCCAGCACTTCGGGAATCGCCTCGATCACCCAGCGCGCGGGTGCAACGTCTTCGAGCTGGTTCGAAACCGTCAGCAGCGCCAGGGCGCGCGCCTTGTCTGCTGGCGTAGCCGCGCCCGCCGCGATGATCTCGTCGAGAATTTCTGCCGCAATCTCCAGGACGCGCGCACTCCGCGCAGAGTCGGTTTCGATCACGACCACCGCATGACCGGCCAGCGCGAATTTGGTCGCGATACCCGCCCCCATCAAGCCGCCCCCTACGACGGCGATGGTTTCTTTTTTGCC
The DNA here is from genome assembly GCA_031256125.1 of Burkholderiaceae bacterium. Taxonomy (GTDB): domain Bacteria; phylum Pseudomonadota; class Gammaproteobacteria; order Burkholderiales; family Burkholderiaceae_C; genus Ottowia. The sequence goes on along the minus strand of JAIRRE010000141.1, from coordinate 1,686 downwards.
GTTTGCTAAATTCATGCCTGTGTTCTCCTGTTTTGTGCTGCATGCACCCTAATCCGAAGTGCCATATCGCGAATTGCAATTCAGTGAGCGCCAATCTGTTTTTACGCTCCCGCTGTCGCATCCCGGATGATTGGATAGTGATTTCCCGTCTATCCAACTAACGGGTTTCTTGTTGAACAGTTCAGGCTTTTGATCGTACCAGTCTCTCATGGCCTGAATGGGCGTTTTCGACTGTAGTGCTGATTGAGGCAACTGATGCCGCCGTCTTGTTGCTCTTGATCTGCACGAACACCCAGCGCGTGGCCCGGTCTATGGCCACAAACAAGTAACGGCGCTGATTCTCATCGGTACCTGGCATTCTTGGCGTTACTCAGGAAATCGCAAACCCGTTTTAAGGTACCAACCCTACCGCCAGCGGGCGCTGGTCGGCGCGGCCCTGGTCGTCGGCGACGCGCACGGTGTAGGTGCCGGCGGCGGCGGGTTGCCAGAACAGGGTGTTGCCGGGCGCGCTGCTGCCGATGTAGGCGTTATCGACAAACCAGTAGAGCGTGCGCGCGCTGGCGTCTGCTGTGGCGTTGAAGGCGATTTGGGTGTTATCTGCGTTTTTGGCGCGTAGCGTGTAGGTGCTGCCGCGCAATGGAGAGGTAATGTGCGGCGATGCGCCTTGCACCGGTTGCCCGGCGTCGCGGCAGGCCGGGTTTTGCGGCGGGACGCGGCGCGGCAAGCCCGCTTGTTTGAACACCTGTTGCAAATCGGTGGGCCAGAACTCGAAGACTTCGATGTGCGTGTGTTTGCCCGCGTAGGGCGGGCAGGCGGGTTTGCCAGTGGCATCGTCGATGACCACGGGCCGGTGCACGGCGCTGACGCGGATCGGCGAGACGCCCGGGATGAACCAGGTCCAGCCCTGTTGCGGACACCATTGGTTAGGCAGATCGCCGCTGGCCAGGCAGATGCGCACTCGCTTGAGCTTGGGCGGCACAGGCCGCGCGGGTTCGGCGATGGCGTAGTCCGCAGTCAGGGCATCGACGATCTGGAAGAACAACGGCGCGGCGGCATCGACGCCGACGAAAGCGGCGTTGCTGGTGTTGTCGAAGTTGCCGACCCACACCACCAGCACATAAGGACCGAATATGCCTGCCGTCCACGCATCGCGGAACGACCAGGAAGTGCCGGTCTTCCAATACACCGGCAACCGCGCGGGCTGCGCGCCGGTGGTTTCGTCGGGGCGCAGGTGCTGGCGCAGCATGTCCAGGGTCATGAAGCTGGCTTCGGCGCTAAGCAGGCGCTGGCCGGGCGCGACGGGCTGGCTGGCCAAGAGGCGCAGGGGCCGGTACAGTCCGCCATTGGCCAGCATGGCATAGAGCGCGGCCAGGTTCTGCATCGTGACTTCGCCGCCGCCGAGCACCAGCGCCAGGCCGTAGTGCTCCCGGCTGGCGGGTAACCGCACATCCGCCGATTGCAGGAATTGGTAGAGGTCTGGTTGTTTGAGTTGCGAGGCAACCCACACCGCCGGGATGTTGCGGCTGCGGTTGAGCGCATCGGTCGCGGTGATCGGGCCGAGAAAGCGTCCGTCGAAATTCTCCGGCGCATAAGGGCCAAAGGTGGTGGGCACGTCGCGCAGCACGGTCTGCGGGTGCAGTACGCCCTGATCGAAGCCCAGCGCGTAGATGAAGGGTTTCAAAGTCG
>JAIRRE010000066.1 GCA_031256125.1 Burkholderiaceae bacterium | reverse complement strand
CCGCTTTTCCGAATGCGTCGAACCCACCAGCATGGTGCGCGGGTTGCAGACCAGCTACGCCGCAGCCATGGGGCTGAGCGAGGGGACGCCAGCGGTTGTCGGTGCTGCGGACGGCGCATTGGCGCACTTGGGCGCCGTGGGGCTGGTCGAGGGCCGCATGAGCTTCTCGGCGGGCACGTCCATTGCGCTGCGATTGCGGTGCGCGCAGCCCCGGGTCGATCGCGGCTCCCACGCCTGGTGCTATTACCTGGCCGATGGGAATTGGCTGCGCGGCGGCGTAGCCCACGGCGGCGGCAACGCGATCCAATGGTTCGTGGAGCATATTTTGGGCGCGCGCTCCGGGGATGAGCCGGTGTTCGACCGCATGAATGAACTGGCGCGCCGCGCCGCGCCCGGCGCGGCTGGCTTGCGTTTTTTTCCGCTGTTGAGCGGCGAGCGTTGTCCGAACGACCGGCCCGATGCGCGCGGCGCACTCGTGGGGCTGTCCTTCAATCACGGCGCGGCGGAACTGACCCGATCCTTATATGAAGGTCTGGCCTTTTGCATTCGCGCCATTTACCGCATGCTGGCCGATGATTCGCGCCCCGATCTGGTGGTGACCGGGGGCATTCTGAAATCTCCCGTCTGGCTCGAAATCGTCGCCGACTGCCTGGGCCGGCCGCTCTGGCGCCCGGCCATCGACGAGAGTGCGGCCTGGGGCGGCGTGGTGCTGGGACTCAAAGCCATCGGCGCGTACCCGGACCTGACCACGGCATCCTCCGCGCTGGTCGGCACCGCTGGTGTGATCGAGCCGGCTGCTGCCCACCGTGCTGCCTACGAGGCGATCATGAGCGACTACGAGAAACGGTATGCGCGGCTTTATGACTAATTAACGGAGCACATCATGTCTGAAGAACCATTTGCTGTATTGGCCCAAATCGGCGTCGTGCCCGTCATCGCCATCGAGCGGGCGAGTGACGCCATCGCTTTGGCCGACGCCCTGCTGGAAGGCGGGCTGCGCGTGGCCGAGATTACTTTCCGCACCAGTGCCGCCGCCGAAAGCCTGGCGCTGCTGCGGGATGCCCGCCCTGAACTGCTCATCGGCGCCGGCACTGTGCTCGACGTGAACCAGGTCCAGGACGCCGTCGCCGCCGGAGCGCGATTCGGGCTGGCGCCGGGGTTCGATCCCGAAGTGGTGCTAGCGGCTGCCCAGCATGGTCTGCCGTTCGCTCCAGGCGTGATGACGCCCAGCGACTTGGGCGCCGCCGCCAAAGCCGGCATCCGCCTGGCCAAGTTCTTCCCGGCGGGAGCCGCCGGCGGGCCAAGCACGCTGCAAGCCATCGCCGCCCCCTTTGCCCATTTGAATGTGCGCTACATCCCTACCGGCGGAATCAGCCTGGACACCATGCAGGACTGGCTGAAAATGAAAGCCGTGGCAGCCGTCGGCGGTACCTGGATTGCGCGCACGGAAGACATCCGCGAAGGCAAGTTTGCCGAGATCACCCGTAAGGCCAAGGCCGCCGTTACCCGCGCTGCGGAAATTCGCAGCGCAGCGTAAGGCCATACTGAACTAGTCTGAGGAGCCGATATGCCGCGCATTCTCGTAACACCGCGTTCGTTGACAGCAACGCCGCACCCTGCCGTGGAGGCTCTGCGCCAGCGCGGATATGATGTGGTGTATTGCCAGGCTGGGCACATGCCTGACGAAAACGAACTCATCGGCCTAGTCCCCGGAATCGCGGGCTGGCTGGCCGGTGTCGAGCCCGTCACGCCCGCCGTTATTGCCGCAGCCGGCGATCTGCGGGTCATCAGCCGCAACGGGGTCGGCGTTGACAATTTGCCGCTGCCGCTGCTGGCCGAACGCGGCATTGCCGTGCGCATTGCCCAAGGCGCCAATTCGCCCGGCGTGGCTGAACTGGCCATCGGGTTGATGCTGGCCGCGCTGCGCCATATTCCGCAGGCCGACAGCGGCATCAAGCGCGGCCAGTGGCCGCGCCAGATCGGTCGCGAAATACGCGGACGCAAAATCGGCGTCGTCGGTTGCGGCGCCATCGGTAGTGAGGTCGCGCGGCTGTGCCATGCGCTGGGCGCACAGCCTTTGGTCTATGACGCCGTAAGCAACCTCGCGGCCCGCCTTTCCTTCGCCCGCGCGGTCAGCTTCGCAACGTTGATTGCTGAGTCGGATGTCATCACGCTCCACTGTCCTGCATCGGCTAGCGGCGCTGCGTTGATCGGGCACCAGGAATTCCAGGCGATGCAGCCCGGCACAGTGCTGGTCAATACCGCCCGCGCGTCGCTGGTTGACGCGGCTGCGTTGCGCCTCGCACTCGATGCCGGCCAGATCGCATCCTATGCGGTCGATGTATTCAGCGAAGAGCCTCCGCGTGACCTGTCGCTGGCGAGCGATCCGCGCGTGATCGCCACCAGCCATATCGGCGGCTATACCGAGGAAAGCGTCGATCGTTCAACAACCATTGCGCTGGCCAATCTGCTCGATGTACTCGAAGCGCCCAACTGAAAGGGAAACCAGATGCAAATCGGCATGATCGGCCTGGGACGGATGGGCGGCAACATCGTCCGCCGGCTGTTGCGCCACGGCCATACAACCGTGGTTCATGACCAAAACGGCAAAGCCATTGCCGACCTCGCCGCCGAGGGCGCGCAAGACGCCAACACCTTGGAGGAATTGGTCGCCCAACTGGAGCGGCCCCGCATCGCCTGGGTAATGCTGCCCGCCGGGAACGCCACTGAAACGACCATCAATCGGCTGGCGGATTTGATGCAGGCAGGCGACGTCATCATCGACGGCGGCAACACCTTCTGGCAGGACGACATCCGCCGCAACAAGGATCTGCGCCCGCGCGGCATCTATTACCTGGACGTCGGCACATCCGGTGGCGTCCGGGGGCTGGAACGCGGCTATTGCATGATGATCGGCGGCGACAAGGCGGTAGTCGAACGGCTCGACCCGATCTTTGCCGCGCTTGCGCCCGGCGCGGGCGACATCCCGCGCACGCCGGGACGCCAAGGGCGCGATCCTCGCATCGAGCAGGGTTACCTTCACGCCGGCCCAGCGGGCGCGGGGCACTTCGTCAAAATGATCCACAACGGCATCGAATACGGGCTGATGCAGGCCTATGCCGAGGGATTTGACATCCTGAACAACGCCAGTGCTCAAGCGCTGCCGCCGGAACATCGTTTCAATTTCGACCTGGCCGACATTGCCGAAGTCTGGCGCCGGGGCAGCGTGATCCCATCCTGGCTGCTGGACCTGACTGCATCGGCGCTTGCCGGCAGTCCGGCCTTGTCGGAATATTCCGGCTTTGTCGAAGATTCCGGCGAAGGCCGCTGGACCGTAAACGCCGCAATCGACGAGGCCGTGCCAGCGGAAGTCCTGACCGCGGCGCTGTTTGCGCGCTTTCGCTCGCGCCGGGAACATACCTTCGCTGAAAAAATCTTGTCCGCCATGCGCGCCGGCTTCGGCGGCCACATGGAACGCAACCCCCCGGATACATCGAAGCGCGAGGGATAAGTTGCAGCGTTCAACGCGCGCTCAGTTGCGCGTGCATCTCCTGCACTGAAATCACCGTTAGCGCATCCATGCTCTTCATGCCGTCCACGGCGGCTTCGGCGCCGGCGATGGTGGTAATGGTGGGCACGCGCGCTTGCAGGGCGCTGGTGCGAATCGAGCGGCTGTCGGCAATGGCGTTGCGGCGCTCTTCCACCGTGTTGATGACCAAGGCGATTGCGCCGTTTTTAATCATGTCCACCACGTGCGGGCGGCCTTCGGTGACCTTGTTGACCACCGCGCATTCGATGCCCGCGTCCTGGATGGCCTTGGCGGTGCCGCGCGTGGCGACCAGCGCGAAACCCAGCGCGGCCAAGTCGCGCGCCACCCGCACCGCTTGCGGCTTGTCGTGGTTGCGCACCGTCAGGAACACTTTGCCGCTGGGTGTGCCGTCGGGCTTAAAGGGGCGCGGCAGGCGCTCGCCCGCGCCAAGCTGGGCCTTGATGTAGGCTTCGCCAAAGCTGCTCCCCACGCCCATGACCTCGCCGGTGGATTTCATTTCCGGCCCCAGGATGGTGTCCACGCCGGGGAATTTGACGAACGGAAACACCGCTTCCTTGACGCTGAAATAAGGCGGCACCACTTTGTCGGCGATGTCTTGCGCGGCCAGCGTCTGGCCGGCCATGCAGCGCGCCGCGACCTTGGCCAGTTGCACGCCGGTGGCCTTGCTCACGAACGGCACCGTACGGCTGGCGCGCGGGTTGACTTCCAGCACGTAGATCACGTCTTCCTTGCTGCCATCGGCGCGCGCTTTTTCCTGGATGGCGAATTGCACGTTCATCAGGCCGACCACGTTCAGGCCGTGCGCCATGGCGGTGGTCTGGCGTTCCAGTTCGGCCACGGTGGCGGGCTTGAGGTAGTACGGCGGCAGCGAGCAGGCCGAATCGCCCGAGTGCACGCCCGCCTGTTCGATGTGCTCCATCACGCCGCCGATTAGCACGCGCCCCTCGCGGTCGCGCACAGCGTCCACGTCGCATTCGATGGCGTCCGACAGGAAGCGATCGAGCAGCACCGGTGCATCGTTGCTGACTTTGACCGCTTCGCGCATGTAGCGTTCCAGGTCGCGCTGTTCGTACACGATTTCCATCGCTCGCCCGCCCAGCACATACGAAGGCCGCACCACCAGCGGATAGCCCAGCGCGGCAGCTTTTTCCAGCGCCTCGCCCTCGGTGCGCGCGGTGGCGTTGGACGGCTGGCGCAAGCCCAGGTCGTTGATGAGGCGCTGGAAGCGCTCGCGGTCTTCAGCCGCGTCGATCATGTCCGGGCTGGTGCCGATGATGGGCACGCCATTGGCTTCCAGATCCAGCGCGAGCTTGAGCGGCGTTTGCCCGCCGTATTGCACGATGACGCCGAGAGGTTTTTCAGTTTCGACGATTTCCAGCACGTCTTCCAGCGTCAGCGGCTCGAAGTACAGGCGGTCGCTGGTGTCGTAATCGGTGGAGACGGTTTCCGGGTTGCAGTTGACCATGATGGTCTCGTAGCCATCTTCGCGCATCGCCAGCGCCGCGTGCACGCAGCAGTAGTCGAACTCGATGCCCTGGCCGATGCGGTTGGGGCCGCCGCCGAGCACCATGATCTTCTGGCGCGCCGTGGGCTGGGCTTCGCATTCGGTTTCGTAGGTCGAATACAGGTACGCTGTGCTGGTGGCAAATTCCGCCGCGCAGGTATCCACCCGCTTGTAAACGGGCCGCACGCCCAGTGCGCGGCGATGGGCGCGTACCGCCTGCTCGGTGGTTTTGAGCAGCTTGGCTAGCCTCCGATCGGAAAAGCCTTTTTTCTTGAGCGCCAGCAGCTCATCTTTTGATAGCAGCGTGAGCGCCTGGCCGCCGTGCGCGGCGGTGTGGCGATCCAGGTCGAGTTCGATGTGCACGATCTCTTCGATCTGCGCCAAAAACCAGGGGTCGATCTGGGTCAATTGCTGCACTTCATCGAGCGACCAGCCAGCGGCAAAGGCATCGCCCACGTACCAGATGCGCTCCGGGCCAGGTTCACCCAGTTCCTTTTCGAGCACTTCGCGGTCCTGCGTCTTTTCGTTCATGCCATCGACGCCCACTTCCAGCCCCCGCAGCGCCTTCTGAAAGCTCTCCTGGAAAGTGCGGCCTATGGCCATCACTTCGCCCACACTTTTCATCTGCGTGGTCAGGCGCGCATCGGCCTGCGGAAACTTCTCGAAGGCAAAGCGCGGCACCTTGGTGACCACGTAGTCGATGGTCGGTTCAAAGCTCGCGGGTGTGGCGCCGCCGGTGATTTCGTTGCGCAGTTCATCGAGCGTATAGCCCACCGCCAGCTTGGCCGCCACCTTGGCAATGGGAAACCCCGTGGCCTTGGACGCCAGCGCCGACGAGCGCGAGACGCGCGGATTCATCTCGATCACGATCATGCGGCCATCTTTTGGGTTGACCGCAAACTGCACGTTGGAGCCGCCGGTATCCACGCCGATGTCGCGCAGCACCGCCAGACTGGCGTCGCGCATGATCTGGTATTCCTTGTCGGTGAGCGTCTGCGCCGGCGCCACCGTGATCGAATCACCCGTATGCACGCCCATCGGGTCCAGGTTTTCGATCGAGCAAACGA
>JAIRRE010000032.1 GCA_031256125.1 Burkholderiaceae bacterium | reverse complement strand
TATCGGGGCGGGTGGCGACCCAGCCGAGCATGGCGCGTTCAAGGTGGTGCGGGCCGGTGACGGCCAGGGCTTTTTGCCAGTCGCCGATGCGCAAGCCCACCGGCCAGCGCGCGTAGGGTTTGCCTTCCGGCGCATGGGCGCTGGCGTGCGCGAGTAGAACGTCGCACTTGGGTTTGTAGGGGGCCAGGTCGCTTTCCTGAATGCAACTGCTGGTGTTGGGCTGGTCGTAGAACTGGTCGGCCAGCACCAAAGGCGCTTGTTGGGCGGCCAGTGTGGGGACGCCTTGTTCGTCCAGTTGGTCAAGCTGGTAGGTCAGGCGGCAGACGATGACGTGAAAGATTTCATCGCCCGTATCCATCATCTGGTAATACTGGCTGGGGTAAGGCGTGTGATTGCGCACCTCGGGCAACCGGGCGGCCCGGATAGGGGCCGATTGGGGCAGTTCAGGGCCAGTCACGGTGGCGTTCCCGGCGGGGTTAGTTGTGGTCGATGCGTTTGGAATCCACGCCGATGTGCTCATCGCCCACGATGTCGATGTTCTGGCCGTTCAGGGCAATGCTGCCGTCGGCGTTGAGCACGATCTTGCTTTTGCCCACTTGCAAGACGATGCTGGTGGGCGTCATGGTGATGTTGGAAGAACCTTGTTTGCCCCCCACGGTCACGGAGTATTCGCTCCCCACGTTGGTGCTCTTGGTCTGGCCGACGAGGGTTTTCATCATGAGGCCAACGTTCAGGTCGTAGAGGATGCCGACGTTGCTCATGCGCACCAGCCCCACCGTGTCCAGATTGGCCAGGCCCACCGTTTCGGTTTGCAGGATGCCGATGGTGTCGGTTTCGGTCAGCCCCACGGTTTTGACGCGGTTGCTGCCCACGGTTAGATGCTGGTTGCTGCCGATGTCCACCGTTTCATTGACGCCCACGTTGCGCTTGCGGTTGATGTCCACCGTGTGCTGCTGGTTCTGGTGGATGGTGACTTGCTCGTTCCAATCGACGGTTTCAGTTCTGTTCTGGTGAACTGTGATGGTTTCATCGAGATCGACGGTTTCAGTCCTGTTTTTATGAATGACGTTGGTTTCATTACCGTCGATGGTCTTGTTGCGATCCGCGCCAACCCATTTGTCTTCCTGGTTTTCGACTTCGGTGAGTTGATCCTTTTGCGCGTGGAACCACAGTTGTTCATGGTCCTTCCTGTCTTCAAAGCGGATCACGTTGGTGGTGCCGGGGGTGTTTTTAAACCCGTCGCCGGGCGTGCCGTTTTGAGTGCTGCGCGTCTTGATGCCGCTTTGGGTTTTATTCGCGGGCAAGTCCCAGGGCGGCATTTGCATGGCGTTGTACACCCGCCCGGTAATGATCGGATAGTCCGGGTCGCCATTCAAAAAATCGACGATCACTTCCTGCCCGATGCGCGGAACGTGCATCGTGCCGTAATTGCCCCCGGCCCAAGTCTGGCTCACGCGAATCCAGCAAGAACTGTTTTGATCCATCTTGCCGTAGCGGTCCCAAAAAAACTGAACCTTGACGCGCCCGTAGATGTCGGTCCAGATTTCTTCTCCGGGTGGGCCGACTACCACCGCCGTTTGCGGGCCGTGGGTGCGCGGTTTCTCGACATAGGGTGTGGCCCGGTAGCTCACGCTTAAAGGCACGGCAGTGAAAGTGATTCTGTAGGTCGTCGATGTGTCGGTGCCCCCGCCATCGCTGCGTTCTATGTTCTCCGTGAATGCGTAATGAGCCGATTCGATAATATATTGTTGATTGTACGATTTGTCCGGGTAATTCTCCAGATTGAACAAATAGCCCGGTGCAATATTGCGTACAATTCCGCTGCCGGTGATGGTTTGCTGATGGACGGTAATTTGTTCGATGCGCGCGTCCGCATAGTTCAGCCCGTCGTCATTCACTTGGGTGTAGCCGCCGGGCCAGTTGAAGACATCCCAATTGCTCTGGTTGTAGCCGCCCGAAAAATCCTTTTCGGTGTTGAGTTTCGCGCGTGGCCGTGTGAAGTCGTAATCGTTGGCAAGGTATTTTCCGCTGGTGATGTCCTCGATGCCAGACCAAGTATCAATAAAGTCTTGTCCGTGAATGTGGGCCGCGCGCGTGCTGGGGTAGTAAGGGATGGTGGTGGGGCCGTTGGGCAAAGGCCAGAGTGAGCCGATGTCGTCACCCAACACCAAGTCGTGCGCGCCTAAACGATGCTGAAAATAGAAATAAGCGCCCTCGTGGAAGAGTAACCGGTTGACGAAGTTAAAGTCGCTTTCTCCATATTGGACACAAAAATCCCATTTTCTGTAAGAACGGCATAAGCGGTTCTCAACCGTGAAGCCGTAACGGGAAAGCACTTCCTGGACAATTTCGGGGACCGTTTTGTTCTGAAAAATTTTGTGATCTACGCGCCGCGTGGCCAGCCACAACCAGGGCCGCACAATGGCCCGGTAGGCATAAAAATCTCCATTTCTCCCGGTAAAGTTAAACCCCGTGACCATGCCTGACAGGTAGCGGGTGCCGGGGCCATCTTCTTCGGTCGTGAGATCCGCCTCAACGGTGAAGTCCGTGCCCAGCATGTCTTTGGCCGAAATGCCCTGCGTTTGACTGAGCAGATCCACGCGGAACTCGAACAGGGTGCTGATTTTTTCATCCCCGGACATGGCCCTGAACTGAAGTTCGTCGCCAAGTGCGCTGTGGGCTATGAAGGTGCGTGACATGGCAATAATGTCTCCGTAAAAATAAGATGAGAACCTTTGATGCGAACGCGGTAATTTTTGTGAAGGATCGCATCATATCGCGCAAGCGAGAAATTTCCAATACCTTCCGCTCAATTTGCACCAAGCGGCGATAGCTGGGGCTGGCTAGCTCGTTGCGTCGGCAGCGCATTGTTTGCTTATGCGCAAAGGCGTCTGTTATTTACCACTCGCGCCAGCATCATTGAATTTACTCACGATCTGGAAAGCGTTTTACTGTCTCGCTTGCAATGATTAACGCAGGAAGGCTGTGCCCGTAAAATGTTCAACGCGCTGAGGAAGGCAAAACGACCGCGTTGCGGTCGCAGGGGGCGGATCCCCGCCCACACCACGGCTTCCCCCACCCTGATTGAAATACTATTGAATTAATAGCTAAGAAATCAATAGGAATGAGGGTCGCTGACAATTACCGCCCTGGAGTAAATGGTTATTCGCCAACCCTTAACAAGACATCTACTGAACAAGTCATTGGAGACGTTTGTGCTTCAATCTCACCATGCCTGAGCGCCTCGATTTCCGCCAACCTCATCGGCTGTTCGATACCGCCGCCACGCGCCGCATCGAGCAAGCCGCCGCCAGCCACTTGCCGCCGCACGCGCTGATGCAACGCGCGGGATTGGCGCTGGCGCGGCTGGCGCTGGCGCTGGCGCCACATGCGCGCCGCATGTGGATCGCTTGCGGCCCCGGCAACAATGGCGGGGATGGGCTGGAAGCCGCTTCGCATCTTTGGCGCTGGGGCGTGCCGCTTACGGTGACGTGGCTAGGCGCAGCCAACCAAGCCCCCGCCGATGCGCGCGTGGCGCTGGCGCGCGCCAGCGCCGCTGGCGTGCAGCTTGTCCATGAGCCGCCTGCTGATTTGGGTCCGCAAGATTTGTGCATCGACGCGCTATTGGGCATAGGCGCTGCGCGCCCCCCGGCGGGCCGCATGGCCGATTGGCTGCGGCTCATGCGCACCGGCGCGGCGCCGTTGCTGGCGGTCGATCTGCCCTCCGGGTTGAACGCCGACACCGGCGTTCTATCAGGGGACGATGCTCTTCATTCGATAGCATTTGCCCCGTGTCATACGCTGACGCTACTGACCCTCAAACCCGGCCTGTTCACCTCCGGCGGGCGCGACGCCTGCGGGACGCTCTGGTTCGACGATCTGGGTGTCACGTCCGATGAAACCCCCACGGCGATTCTGAGCGGCGCGCCCTCGGCCGCAATGCGCCCCCACGCCAGCCACAAAGGCAGTTTTGGCGACGTGGCCGTGATCGGCGGCCTGAGTGATCGCGCGCGCGGAATCGCCATGACCGGCGCAGCGTTGTTGGCCGCTTCCGCCGCGCTGCACGGCGGCGCGGGCCGGGTTTATGTCGCCCCTTTAAGCGGCGCCGGCGATCCGGGTTCAGCGCCTATGTTCGACCCCAGCCAACCGGAGCTGATGTTCCGCCGCTGGGATGCGCTGGCGCTGCAAACGCTAACCGTCGTGTGCGGTTGCGGCGGCGGCGAGTTGTCTGCGCCCGCAGTCACGCGGCCCGGCGGGGACTTGGGCGCAGCGTTGCCTGAAGTGCTGCGCCGCGCGCCGCGGCTGGTGCTCGATGCCGACGCGCTCAATGCCATCGCGGCGGATGCGGCGCTGGCCGGTCTGCTCGCCGAGCGCGCCGGGCGCGAGCAAGTAACCGTGCTCACCCCGCACCCGCTGGAAGCGGCGCGCCTGCTGGCAACCGACGCGCGCGCCGTGCAAGCCGACCGCCTCGCCGCCGCGCGCGCACTGGCGGCACGTTGGCGAGCCATCGTCGTGCTCAAAGGTTCGGGCACTCTCATCGCCGCGCCGAACGAAGTTCCGCGCCTGAACCCGACCGGCAACGCGCGCCTGGCCACCCCCGGCACTGGCGACGTGCTGGCCGGGCTGATCGGCGCGTATCTGGCTGCGGGCCAGAACGCATTTGCCACCCCTTTGGATGCCGTTTGCGCGGCTATTTACCGCCACGGCCAAATCGCCGACGAATGGCGCGGCCCCGGAACGCTGACCGCTGGCGCGCTGGCGCGGCAGGTGGTTTTTTAAGAACCTGCTTGCAAAACTTAATAAATTTCCCCGCTCCAAGGGGCAGGAGCATTCGCCGCTTCGCTTAACGGCTCCTTCGGAGCCGTACTCTAAAACGCCACAAGCGGCGAGAAATACAACCCGTAGAGATTGGAAATGGAATAACGTCTAATTATTAATGGAAATAACTATACCTTGCCACTGCCATCATTGCCTTTCGCAAGGTGTCGTTGAAGGTCAAATAAGTTTTTAGCGTCCATGCGCCCCAATTTCCGCCATATCTGGCGGAAGAAGCATTAGGCGCGAGGGGTCGGGAATGGTAATTTCGCGGCGGTCGATGACGATCAGACCCTGGCTTTCGAGTTCATGCAGCACCCGCGAGAAATATTCCGGGGTCATTGACAGGCGCGAGGCAATGGCCGCTTTGCTGACCGGCAGCGTGATGCTGACGGGCTTTTCTGGCCCGCCGTTGGGCCACATCTCTGGCAAGCCGCGCAGCAGGTAACCGATGACGCGCTCAGCGCCGCTTTGCAGGGCGTAGGCTTGCACGTCGCTGGTCAAGCTGTGGAGACGGTGCGAAAGCCCCGCCAGCATCCGCATGGCAAAGTCGGGGTCGGATTTGATCTCGCTGATGACCACGCGGCACGAAACGGATAGCAGCAGCGTTTCGACCAAGGCTTGCGCGTTGACATGATAGGGGCGGTCGAGGAACATGATGGCCTCGCCAAAGCTGCTGCCCGGCCCCACGATTTCGATGATTTTTTCCCGTCCCTGTGGTGAAAGGCCGAATAGTTTGATTTGGCCGCTGATGACGATGTGAAATTCGGTACAGGGGTCGCCAATGTGAAACACATCTTCGCCGCGCGCCAACTGCCGTAATTGCGAACCGCGCGCCATCCGCTCCAACTCGACGGACTGCAATTGGTGGAACAGCGGCAATTGGGCCAGGTAGCGAGGAAGGTCGAACCGGGATAAGTCCATGATGTTCTTATATCTGATTTAAGCACTTTATCTCATTTTCAATGCGATGCGGCGCGCATGAAGCGCGCATGAAGACTCGCCAAGCGCTGTGCCAAATCGCGCGGCTGGTGCACCATCACATAGCCTTCGCGCCCGAATAACATGGGCAGATAATCATAGGCTTGGTCGTCGATGGTGATGGCCAGCGGCGTCAGCCCGGCGGCGCGCGCCGCCTGTACGGCGTGCCGGGTGTCTTCCAGTCCGTAGCGGCCTTCGTAAATATCCAGGTCGCTCGGTTTGCCGTCGGTGAGAATCAGCAGTAGGCGCAAGCGTTCCGGGCGCGATTGCAAGTGGTCTGTGGCCAGGCGGATGGCCGCCCCCATGCGCGTGTAAAAGCCCGGTTTGACTGCGCCGACGCGGCGCTCAGCGGCGTTGTCCCAGCGCTGCTCGAAGCTCTTGAGGCGATGGATACGCACGTGTTGGCGCCGTACCGACGAAAAGCCCAGCATCTCGAACGGGTCGCCGCTGGCCGCCAGCGCCTGGCCGAATACGTAGAGCGCGTCGCGGATCACGTCGATCACCCGAGCATCTGGCGTCAGATAGGCGTCGGTAGATAGCGACAGGTCGGCCAGCAACAGCGTGGCCAAGCTCCGCTCGCTTCTGACGCGGCGCGTGAACACCGGCGGCGATTCGCTGCGCGTGCCTCCGCTAACGGTCTCGACGCGGTGGCGCACGTAAGCGTCCAGATCAATCTCCTCGCCATCGGGCTGTGCGTGCAGCCGGCCCAAGCCTTCGCGCAGCGTCTCCATGCGCCGCCGCACCCGGCGCGCGGTGGCGCGCAGCGCGGGCGAGGGGTGGAACGGCGGCGGGTCGGCGGCGACCAGTAACTGCGCCGCGCAATGATCGGGAATTAACGTCTGGCGCCGCCAGTCCCACTCGGGTAAAGGAATACCCTCCCCAATTGGCTGATCGTCGGCGGCAGCGCTGGGCAAGTCGAGATCGAATTTGACGCGCGAGGCGGTGGTCTCGCCGTCGGGGGCGATGGCCAGTTCGTCCATGTCATTGGCGGCGGTGAGCGCGTTGCCGTCATCGTCGTCGTCGCTGGCTCGGTTGACCCGCCCGAAGTCGCCCCAGGACAGCAGCGATTCGGCGCGGAAGAACATTAGCAGCGGCGCGCGGTCGCGCTCGTCTTGCACGCGCCGGGCGTGCCGCCGCTGGTTGTCTTGTGCCGCGGGCGGGCGCGGACGGCCCGACGGCGCGGGCGTTTGCGGATCACGGACCGGAGCCGCCGGATCACTGGTCAAATCATCAGCCCAATCGAGCCACAGCCAAACCGGGGCCACGCTGTCCGGGCGCACGCCGCACGGCGCTGGTGGCAGCACGCCGGACAGCGCCTGCCGCACTTGACGCTCGGCTTGCGCGGCAGAACCGCGCAGATGCGCCGGGTCGGGGCGCAAAGCTAATTCCGCAGCCAACAACTGCCGGTGTACGCCGCTCAGGCCCGGAAACATCACCAGCGCCTGCTCGCTGGCACGCAGGTTGTCGCTGATCCAGTCGCCGGTTGGTTCGGCCAGCGCAGCCAACGCCGCCAGCCACAGGTAAAGCGCCCGATTGAGCGTTCGGCTCTCATGTACCGCAATAACCGGCGGCAAAGCCAGCGCCTCGACATCGAGACGCCCACGGGCGATGCGCGGCGTGCCCGCAATGCGCCGCAACCAGCCGCGCGGGCCGCTTGAGTACGAATCGCCGGTACGCGCTCCCGCCGCCGTCACCCGTACGGCGGGCGCCCCGCCGCCTGCGTGGAACAACAGACCAATGGCGCGCTCGACTTCCGGCAGCCGCACCGCAGCCCCCGGCTCCCGATCCGCCGCCGTGCGCGCGGCCAAGCTGCGGATCATGCGATCCAACTGCTGACCTACGTATGCCTCCATCAAGCCCTCCAGATCACAAGAAAAAACGGCGGCTTGTCAAGGAAGAGGCGTAACGCCGCCGTGACAAATCACTAAGCGTCCAGTACCGCTTGCGTTACCTCGGCCAGCGCGGCGGCAGTGTCGGTGTCGTCGGTCAGGGCATCAATGATGCCGGCGCGGCAGGCATCGGCCAGCGGCAAGCCGCTAACCGTCAGGCGAGCCGTCATCACCAGCAAACGGGTGCTGACGGTTTCCTCCAAATCGTGGTCGGTCAGGCGACGCAGCGCCTGCGCCAACCGCACCAGCGCATCGGCCAGGGTGGACGGCGCATTCGCCTCCGCCATCACGATATCACGCTCGATTTCCGGCGCCGGGTAGTTGAAGGTCAGCGCCACGAAACGCTGGCGCGTACTGGGCTTGAGGTTTTTGAGCAGATTCTGGTAGCCAGGGTTATAGC